>JAYUSX010000417.1:0-7892 GCA_043755475.1 Actinomycetota bacterium | reverse complement strand
TTTGCGGTGGACGTGGCGCCGGACTTGACGCTGCGGGCCGTCTCCTGCATCCCGTCGGTCACTGTGGACGCGGCCGATCGGACCCGGTTCGCCTGCTTGCGGGCGGTCGACGAGCCGGTCGGGGAAGCCTGCGGTCGGTCGGAACCGGTGCAGCGCGCGATGAGATCCTGGACGGCGGTCACGGTGCCCTGGGCGATGCCGCTGAGTTGGTCACCGACCCGATCGACGACGCCAGTGATCGTTCCCGCGACCACGTTGGCGGGCCCGGCATCAGGGTTGCGGGGGTGCGGACGCGTCGGAGCTGACTTCTTCGAGTTGGCCAGCGTCTCGCCGAGTTCGGCCAGTTCGTTGCGGCCGAGCTGCTCGCGCACCTTGGGGAAGAAGTCGCTCTCTTCCTCTTCGATGTGATGACGAACGTTTTCGATCAGGACGGTGACCTTCGCGTCGAAGCGCTCATGAGCAGGGTCCATGTCGACGAGCTCCGAAAGCAACCACTTGACGACGTGGTGCTCCTCGAGGCTCTCGAGGACGATGTCCTCGGTGTCAGGCACAGCCGCTCGGGCGACCGGGTAGAAGACCTGCTCCTCGATGGCCGCGTGCACCGAGAGCTCCTCGACGATGCGGTCGACGATCTGCCGCTTCTGGACGTGCGCACGCTCACCGGCCTGCTCGAACCGCTTGAACAGCTGCTCGACGGAGCGATGGTCGTCTTTGAGAAATGTGATTGCATCCATGCCAATGCACTACCCTCGCCGGTTGCTCCCGAAACCAGTTGTTCGCCTGACACCGTCGGGTCGGCCTAGCCCAACATCGTCCCGAGCTGGCCGGATACCCCGACCCAGATGCGGTCGATGCGACTCTGCCGCACCAACCGTTCCACGGCGGCGTCGTCTCCACGGGCGAGGGCTGCAGTCCAATGACCGATGGTCTCGCGTCGTCGATCGAGCAGATCAACACCGTGATCGAAACCCGACTCCATGGTGAACATCGACTTGTTGAGCATCGACTCTGAGTACCCGTGTCGCTCATCCCTGAGACGGACATCTCTCCGTGTATCCGCCGGACGCGCGGTGGGTACAGGTCCGAAATGTCGAAGCGCACACTCCCCGGTGTCACATTCGCCCTGCTGCGCCCCTTCCGCCGTTCAGCCTGGTTGTTGCAGGCGTGGACCCAGCGTCACTCGCTCTCCCTTTGGTGGCGTTCGCTGCGGGGCGAGCTGCGTCGAGGCCGACCGATCGATCGCACTCGCGTGCGGCGTCTGACGGTAGCCCTTGCCCACGTGGCTGTCGATCCGCGGCTCTCGAACGCGGCGGAACTGAAGCAGCTCTCCGTGGTCGACGACGTCGTGCTCGCTCACACCGACGAGCACTGGGCAACCGTCCGTTGCTGACCAGCGTGCTCACCGGCGTCGAAAACGTCAACGAGGTGCGTTACGCGTGACCCGTCGGGTCTGTGAGGTCGGGATCCGCACCCTGATACTCCACCAACAGCATCGTGGCATCGTCGTTCAGGCCTCGGCCGACATGGGCGCCGACTGCGGCAGACAGCCGGCGCACCGTCTCAGCTCCGGGTAGGCCGTCGAGCGTGGCGCGGATGAGGAAATCGGTCAGGCGATGGAGTCCGAAGCGGCCACCGTCAGGAGAGACAGACTCGGAGATTCCGTCGGTGTGGAACAGCACGCGGTCGCCGCGCTGCAGAGTTTCCTGCGCCACTTGCACAACTGGGCCACCGAGTCCCATCGGCATCGACGGCGAGCACTGCAGTTCACCGGCGTACGTTCCGTTGCGTACGAGCAGGGGCAGCAGGTGGCCGGCGTTGATCCAGGTGAGCACGCCGGTGCGCAGGTCGAGTGACGCCAGCTGACCGGTGACGTAGTTGGAGTGGCCGAAGTGCCGGGCGATCAGCTCGTCCGCCTGTCGATATGCATCGATGAGGCTGCTTCGCTCGCGGCGGGTGTTGCGCAAGCTGTTGATGACCGCCGTCGACATGAGCACGGCCGACATGCCGTGGCCGATGGCATCGATGATGGCCAGATCCAGCCGTCCGGGGTTGATGGCGTAGTCGAACGAGTCACCACCGATCTCGTAGGCCGGCTCCAGGATGCCGCTCACCACCACCCCAGGGCCGGCGGATGCCAGTGGCGGCAGGAGGTCCCACTGCGCCTCCGCGGCCGCCGACATGGCGACTGCCCGTCGCGTGCGAAACCAGACGTCGGTATACCGCCGCATCGAGATGATGAGCATGACCAGCACTGCAGACAGATCGGCGTGCACCGCTTGCAGGTGGACATCTGCGTCGAGGATCTCGAGCTCCAAAACGCCGATCCGTTCGCGGCCATCCACCAGGGGGATCCACCATGTGGTGTCGGTGGAGACGACCTCACCGGTCGTGAAGGCACGTCCTGCCATCGTTCCCTCGAGCAGGTAGGGCTCGCCGAGGGGCCCGACAGGGGTGAGGACGCGAAGGCAGTTCAGCGCGTAATCGGCGACGTGTACCTGGGCTCGTTCGGCCCCCAGCAGGACCCGGGCGGCGTCGACCACGCCACAGATGTCAGACGGACCGTATCGCTGGCGCGAATCCAGCAGGGCGCGCACCGACCGCCCGAGCAACTCGTCGTTCGGTGTCTGGTCTGGCGCGCGCACGTCGGCTCCTCGGTCGGCAATCGCCCGATCTTACCGAGGTGCTTGCGCCTCGGCCGTCAGCCGTCCGGCGACTTGCGGTACACCAAGCAAGACCGCTGTTTCGAGGCCGTCCGCAGCGGGTATGAACCTGATGATGCTTGCCCGACCAACACTCCGATCCCGCGGCACTGTTCCCGGGTCGGCCGTCGCGTTTCCCCGCAAACGTTGCGGTGATGGGCTGCCGATGGCGGCGCAGTTCTTGAGCGGGTCGGCCGACCACTTCGTCGATTCGTCGGGTTTCCCCAACCTGCTCGCAGCCGCGCGCCGCGCTGCTGGCCGTCGGACCCAGTTGGAGTTGAGGTCGGTGGGCCCCGAGATCATCCGACTGTTCGAGATCACCGGCACGATGGACCAGTTCAGGATTGCGAGTCGTCGTGACTGACGCCTCCTTGCAGGTGGCGAGCGCGCGCGAGCGGCGGATCGAGATGCGCTTCTTTGACGAGATGACGCAGGCTCAGATCGCCGAGCAGATCGGCACCAGCCAGGTGCACGTGGGCAGGCTGATCACGAGCAGCCTCACGCTGCTGCGCGTTCACCTCGGCGCCGATCCATCGATGAACTCGCCCGGCTGATGTCGACCGAGCGACGATTGACGGTTTCATGTCACCGTTGGGAGGGTAGGTATGGGTCGTGCACATCGCGTCGATCGCATCGTTCCCGTCCGCCGTTGGTGCCATCCGCGCCCTGCACGATCGCGACCGAGCGACGAGCCAATAGCCGGTCTGCATGAGCCCACCTGCCGAGAACCGGGTGCGGGTGTTTCCGTCCGCGCCAATGAGCGCCCGAGAGGCGCGGGATTTCGTCGCGGCCGAGTTGCGCCGCGCCGACGCCAGCACCTCGGCGGTCGACGACCTCGGCCTGATCGTCAGCGAGTTGGTTGCCAACTCGATCCAGCACGGCGATGGCGGCGCAATCGTCGTGCGAGTCGACCCCGACTCGGGCTCATGTTTCACGGTGACCGTCGGCAACGGAGTCGCTTCCAAACGACCGCCCATGGACCCTGCGGCGTGGACAGTGGCGCCCCCGGATCAGCGCTCGGGGCGGGGCCTCGGCATCGTTCGCCAGCTGGCCGACGAGATCACAGTCGCGCTCGCAGGCGGTCGCCTCGACATCACCTGCCGCCGACGCCGCTGACCGTTCGGCAGCAGTAATCCAAGGCGCATCAAGAACACGTTTGCGCGCTGCCGTCGTCGGGCACTTGAGAGAACACCTACACAGGAGACATCTCACATGCTCGGTTTCATCCTCTTCCTCATCATCATTGGCCTGATCGGTGGCTTCGTCGCCCGTTTCCTGGTGCCGGGCCGCGACGCACTATCACTCAGTGGCACGCTGCTGCTCGGCATCGTCGGCTCCTTCGTCGGCGGCTTACTCGGGTATGTCCTGTTCCGGAACGACGGCAACGATGGCGCTTTCCAGGCCTCTGGCATCATTGGCTCGATCATCGGTTCGGTCATCGCCCTGCTCGTGTATCGCGCTGCGACCAGCCGCCGTGCGGTAAGCAGCTGACCCTCGCACCCCGTCGTCGCCGCCGTGCAATCAGCCGGTATCAGCGACGGGGTGGTCGTGCCCGACGCGCGCCGATCGACAAGATGCGGAGCAGTGCGTCGCTCGGCGGCGAGGACGATGCGATCACGGCGCCGGCCGAGGAACGCATGACGGCCGTAACTGCGGCCTGACGTCCACTTGGCGTGAGGCTGTGGTCCGTCCCTCACGCCCAGATCTCTACCCAAGCTCGACCGATCTCATCTCGTGTGCGGCGAGCAGCTGCCCTCGAGCAGTGGCAGGCGTTGGGCGACGCGTTGCTCGCAGCACAAGCGGGCATCCCGAGTCACCGCTCATCCAACCATGAGAAGTGCGTCAGATAGTGGGCGGGTCTGGTGCCAAGACCGAACGCAGTCAGGGTTTGGCAGCGGGGGGTTCGTCGAGTCCTGACGGAGCGAGTGAGCCGTCGATGACGGACCGGGCGACGGCGCTGAGCCGGAGGTTGTGGTTGCGGGCGTGGTTGCGCAGTGTGGCGAAGGATCTTTCCATGTCGAGGTCGAGTCGCTCCGCAAGTATTCCTTTGGCCTGTTCCAGCATGACCCGACTGTTCAGTGCGTATGTCAGTTGCTGAGCCAGGATCTGGGCCTCGCGCGCGGCGCGGTGTTGGAGGATGGCGATGGTGGCGACGTCGGCGAAAGCTTGGGCAACCTTGAGGTCTGCAGGCCCCATCTGGCCGACGTCGGTGCGGAAAAGGTTGAGCGCCCCGATCACCGAGCCGCGTAGACGCATGGGAAGTGCGTGGGCAGAGTGGAACCCGGCATCGAGCGCTTGAGCGGCGAATCTTGGCCACCGGCCGTTCCCCGAGTCGAGGTCCTGGTTCACGACGGCTTGACCGGTGTGGTAGCTGTCGAAACAGGGCCCTTCTTGAGCTTGGATCTCGAAAAGCTCCAGGACGCGCATGGCTTCGCTGGTCGAGGCCATCACGCGTAGCTGCCCGTCTGGTGTGGCGAGCATGATTCCCGCTGCCTGCACATCGAGCACCTCGACGCAGCGGTCGGCGAGCAACATGAGGAGGTCGACGACGTCGAATTCGTCGACGAGGGTGTCGGCCAGCTCGACGAGGGTACGAGCTAGCATTGACTCTCTGGTCATTGGGGTCTCCCTTCGGGGGCCAGGGTCGATGTGGTCTGTTCGCTCGGGTGTCAGGCCGGACGGTTCAATTGTACGCCCGCCTTGTCGGCGGTCTCGCTGGACGCCATGATCGGTGGTCATGGCATCGGATCCTTCTCGCCGCTGGCGGCGTCGAAGCGCAGCCGTCGGTCGACGACGTCTCGGGCCACGTCGGTGAGGGATCGGTTGTTGCCGAACGCGTAAGCGCGGAGGCGGGTCAGCGCTTGGCCGACTGTGACTTCGAGCTGGGCGGCGACCATGCCTGATGCTTGGTGAACCACGTATTGGAAGTTGGCGTTGGACTCCAGCTCGACGGCCACGGTGTCGGGCGGAGCGTTGGCTTGGACGAGAAGGAGGGCTTGGGCGGCGACGTCCGCGATGACCAGCGCGTCGATGTACTGGTCGTCGGTGAGGTCGCCTGGCCGGTCGTTGTAGAGGTTGAGGGCACCGAGACGGACAGCGCCGACTTGGAGTGGGAAGCCGAACACGGCCCTTGCGCCTGCGTGGACGGCCGGCGCGGCGAAGGCCAGCCATCGCGGCGCGTCAGGGTCGGCGAGGTCGGGCTCGAGCACCGGCCGGTCCTGATGATAGGCGTCCACACAGGGTCCCTCGCCGAGGTCGTACTGCAGCTGTTCCATGAGCGCGCTGACAGCATCGGTGGTACACACCGACCCGCGAGCGACATCGCCGGCCATGAGCATGATCCCGGCGCCGGTGACTCTGGTGACGTCCGCGCACATTTGACAAAGTCGCGCGGTGGTGAACCCTTCACTCTGGCCGAGAAGGCGGCTGAGGATCGTCAGCCGACGCTCCTGACCGCCCCTCACGGCCGTGCTCGACGCCGCTGGACCGACCTCGCCGGCTCGACGCGTGGTACCACCCTGGCGTACTCCGGTGCCTGGACGGGTGCCTCTGGCGTGACCGGCGGCTGCGCGGGGTCCAGCGCGCGGTCCGTGGTGGGCACGCTGACCCATGTACCCAGTGCGGTCCCAAGGGGGGGTGCCGTCGCCGGGACTTCGATCAGTTGTGTCAGCCCGCACAATTCGAAGAGACGCCGGGCTGGAGGTGATGGGTTGCGGACGGACAGCGAACGCGAGAGAACTCGAAGCTGGTCGCCGGCGGCGACGAGCGCGCCGATCGTCGACGCATCCATGAACGTCACGCCGCTGAGGTCGACGACGATGTCGGCGTCGTCGAGACGCGCAGCGTCGGTGAGAACGACCGACAGGTGCACGCGGGTGGCGCCGTCGTGCTCGTCGCGAACCCAGACAACGGTGTGGAGAGGGTCGCTGCCGAGGCATCTCGGCCCGCGCCGAGAAACGGACACTGACGGCAGTTCTGCGAGAGCCATGGTTGAACCTGAGTTTCGATCGTTGCGAGCAACGTGCGCTACCAGGGTCCGGAGTACCGCTCCCGAACCAGCGTGACGCTGGTCCGACACGTGAGGGCGTTGTTCTCGTGTCACTTTCACAATACACCCCGTCCACCACCATTCACAAGGCGCAGGACACTGGTTCGATTCCTACCGGGGGACGCTGTGTGATCCTGTTGGGCTCTGGAAGTGCTGCCACGAATCTCGGCCTAGTTCATCAGGGCCGATGCCGAGCGACCACCCACCCGGTGACCAGGTCGCCGTGGTCGATGTGGCGTCGCAGGTGTGTTTGATCGGCAGCCCATCTCGGGAACGCAGGATGGTCAATGCGGCGCGCGCAAATCCTCGTTCACGAGCGCGCCATAGGTCGCATCCGAGTCGTAGCTTTCCGCCGGTGATGTAAGCAGCCGGACTCATAGCGACATGCGTCGCGGCGGCACGTGCATCTCTCTCACGCCGTTCGAGCGGTGACGACCGCAGAATGGCAACGGCTCCGGCCATTTCGGTGACCAGATCGATTGCCCAGAAGGCTGATTGGCTTGCGAACGGTCGTGGACCCATGACTCCGAGATCTCGTGCGCCATCCTCGATGACACGCTGGACGCTCGCGAGCCGACGGATCCCGCCGGGCTCGGCGACGGCGTCGACGCAACGATCAACGGCCCATACCGTCTGTGGCGTGTGGCCGGCCCAGCGAGGCTGTCATTCACCGACCGCGGGTGCTCGCGGCGCTGCTGCTGCGGCGGTTCACCACGCGCTCGAGCACCATCACTCAGGATTCCCGCTGATGCACGGAAGAGGGCGTCCGCATGGAGTCCTGCTGGGAACGGGAGGAGGGCGAACAGATCTCTGAACCGATGTCTCCCCTGGTGTGAAGCGGTCTGACCGGTGTACGGCGACGATTCTGGCGTTCAGCGACGGCCCCGACGGCTGAAGCCGTAGCCGCCGCCGGTCAGCAGCATCACGAGAAGAACGACGAGCAGGATGGTCCACATGATCTCTCCCTTGTAGTCGTTGCTTGTGTACCCGCACGTGCATGGTCTTAAACGTCGTGGAGGTCGTGGATCAGCCGGTGAGCGGTCATCGGTTGTCGTGGAACTGAGGGGAATTGAGGCTCTCCTGCTGTGTCCGTGGGTCAGTTGCGGCCGGGTTAGGGGTGGGCAGTGGCCTCCTCGGTCGAGGAG
>JAYUSX010000416.1:0-7911 GCA_043755475.1 Actinomycetota bacterium | reverse complement strand
CCAGCGTGCGATCGCGTGAGCGCAGGCTGGCCCGCGAGGGGAACGCGACCCCGGCCGCGAAGCGGACGCGGTCGATGGGCGACAACGCCGCGACGATGCCTCGGCCCTCCGGGGCCCACGTGGAGGTGAACGCCTGCTCGTAGGTGGCCAGCGCCCGCCGCTGCCGATCCGACGCGCGGAACGCACGCGCCCACAGCGTAGCTGCGTGGTCATCGAGCTCGAGCGCTTGCCATGCAGCTGCCACTGCGGCCGCCACCACCACGTCGGCCTCGCCAGCCCGCTCGGCAGCCACCTGCCAGTCGGCACCGGTGATCACCACCAACTGGGCGATGTCGCGTCGAGCCCGCAGGCCCGAGCTCCCGCCCAGCACAGAGTGGCAGCAGGCCTGCAGCAGGCGGTCGTGCCGATCGAGCGTGCGGATGGAATGCCCCGCCATTTCGATGACGTCGCCCGGGCGGTCCATCAGGCTCACAAGGTCGAGAGCTTCGCCGAAGTAGCCACCGGTGAGCGTCAGGTGCAGATCGAGCTCGCCGCCGTTGGGTGCCGTCAGCACGATCGCCTTGCCGAAGCGTCGTTCCCACCATCCGCGCACCGGTGGCTCGCTGCGAACGAAGCCGGCTGCGGCCAACGCCGCCAGCGCCCGGCCGTGGTCTGCTCGGCGCACCAGTACGTCTGCGTCACCGAACACGCGCTGCGATGGGTCGTCGTGATCGAGGTGGGCGATGGCCACGCCCTTCAGAGCCCGGCAGTCCACGCGTGCCCGGTCGAGCGCCGCAGTCGCCGACACCGCTGTCTCCTCTGCAACGAGGCATGTGCGTAGCGCAGCCAGATGCGCGTCGTGGATGGCCGCCGCCAACTTGGCGTCCGCAGTGACACGGCCCTGGTCGAGCGCCAGCGACAGCAGGCCTTGCACGCGATGGGCGATCGCCTCGGTGATGGTCTGCTGGGTCACGCTCAGCGCGTCCGTCGCGGGTGTCGCCAGCCCGACCGACACGGCCCGGGCAAGTGCCGGATCCACGCTCACCGCACGAACCCGGCCAAGGCATCCACAGCTGCATGTACGTCGGCGTAACGCAGCTCCACCACCCGCACGGTTCTGGCAACGTGCTCGAATCGTCGGAACATCGCTCGTTGCCGGCCGGCCGCGGCCAGCGTGTTTCCCGCCAGGCGAGCGAGAGCGTCCGCAGGCGAGAGCTCCACCACCTGCACCGGGCCGGGCCGTCGGTTCACGAACGCCACCAGCGACAGCGGCGCCGCATCCGCCAGCCGGCCGGTCGTGCCCACTCGCCACGGGTACACAAACGCATAGTCGTCGCTCGGCTCGGGGATCGGCACACCGATGGCCGCCGACCCGCCGGCTCGCAGACCGATCGGGCGGTGATAGCTGCGCACCATCAGCGACGCCGTATCGATCGCGCACACCTCGTCGCTGAGGAAGCTGTGTCCTGCGCGAACCGCTGCGGCCACCGTGGTCGACTTGCCGGCGCCGCTGGTGCCCGAGACCGCCACTGCGGCCCCATCCACCACGAACGTCCCCGCATGCAGCACGGCCATCTCGTCGGCCACCGACTCGGCGCCCAGCCGGTTGATCTCCACCATCGTCTCGGCCAGCGCCCCTGCGGTCTCCACCTGCGCGATGCGCCCGTTGCCGGCCAGATCGAGGGTCCACTCCTCGCGTTCGCCTTCCCAACGGATCGGCGGTAGCTGCGTCGTGTCGTCGTCGGCCAGCGCGTCGCCCCACAGCTCACCGAACCAGCTGCAGATCTCGGCGGGCGCCTCCAGCCGAACCCTCGCATCCAGTGCCTGCACCGTGATCGAGCTCATCACATCCACTCGATCACGCCCGCCGACACCAGCTCGCTCACGGCCGACGCGACGTCCACGTCGCCTGCGCTCGCACGGAGTTCGTCCTCCAGCGCGGCAATCGGCTGAGGGCGATCAAGCGCGATCCACACGAGTGCGGCTGCACCCATGAGGTCGAGGCCTTCTTCACCGATTCGCCGCACCAGCACCCGGTCGGGCCCCAGCCGCCACACCACATCGGGCCGCCGTCGCAGCTGATCCACGATCATGCTCCGACAGAAGTGGTGGCACGGCCCGGCACCTTCGACACCACCGCCGCCGACTCGCGTCGACTGGTCCATGGGGGCAGGCACCAGGGCAACAGCATCAAGGGCAACGCCAACGATCGCTGACGGGTGAGGATGCCGAGGTTGCCGATGCTGGTGAACGCCAGGCCGAACATCATCACGATCGACAGGGCGAACAGCAAGTACGAGCTGCGTCTCAACATGCGCGGGATGTTGGCGAAGCGCCGCCAGCCCACCAACGCAGCCAGCATCAGCACGGCCATCTCCACGGCCGGCAACAACTCGGCCACACTGCGCGCCTCGTTGAGCATCGGCCGGGTCATCGTGCGCACGATCGCGAACGGCCAACTCGTGGGCCCGCTCAACTTGATCGTCTGGAACCCCGAGCCACCCTGCTCGGTGCGTCGTTCCACGTCGGCGAAGATGTCGACCGCTGAGCTGGTGGAGGTCGCGGAAGCCTCCTCGTTGCCCGGGTCGAGGTACCGGATCGCGAACGCAGCCACGAACGACAGTGCCACCCCGGCGACCACCAGCAGCACCACCGTGGCCGATCGCGACCGGGTCCTGCCCTGCTCGCGCTTCACGAACAGGCCGCCGATGAGCGCAGCGGTGATGCCCGCCAGCCACATCCCCGCGATGTGCGGTCGCACCAGCGCAGCGACGCCCAGCCCGATCGCGATCAGCGCGGCCGCTCTCCACACGCGCTGGCCCACGAACACTCGCGCCCCGCCGTAGGCAGCGAGCCCCAGGCATGGCATCAGGAACGCTTCCTTGCCGATCGACGAGGGCCAGTACACCAGGCTCGGGGCCAACATCACCATCGCTGCGTAGCGCCGAACCGCAACGCCGGGCACAGCGATCATCACTGCGCGCAGGTAGAGCATCGATCCCCAGAACGCCATCCAGCCGAACAGCAAGAACCCTGCCAGCCGGCTCGACCCGAACACGGTGTACACCGTGGCGGTCCACCGCTCGATGAAGGCCGTGCCGGTGCCCGTGGGGATCACTCGCAGCAGCGAGGTGTCGCCCGACCGGATCTGCGCTGCCAACGTGCGTCCGTAGTCGTGATATCGGCCAGCGTCCGCCAGCCCGCCGTAGGCATCGAAGGCCACCCAGTAGCGCACGATCGAACCGACCACCTTCGCCAGCAAGCCCACCATCGCGATCGTCACCAACCGCGAGTCGTGCGGAAGCAACACCTTGCGCACCAACGGGTACGACACCACCACGATCAGTGGGCCGATGATCATCGCGCCCCACACGTCGTACGACAGGCGTTGCATCGCCCACCCGAGCGCCAACACGTATGCCACACCGACGGCAAGCGCGACGTGCCCCACCCAGGCCCGCATGGTCACACCTTGCTCTTGGCCGGCTTGCCCTTGCGGTGGCTGTGGTGGCGGCCAATGTGGTGGTGGCCGCCGTACTCGTAGTAGTCGGGGCTGTCGGGAGCCTCGCCCACCACCGTCAACAGCAACGGCGCTTCGGTGAGCGCTCGGATGATGTCGATCGTGCGCTGCGCCGACTCGATGTAGGTGTGGTCCACCCTCACCACCACCACGATCACGTCGGCGTGCGGCACGATCTCGAGCACCTCGGCCGTCGCACCCACTGGGGAGCTGTCGATCACCACTGCTTCGAACTCGGTCGCCAGTTGCGGCAAGGTGCGGGCGGTCATGCGGGCCAGGTCGCCGGGCGAACCGATCGCACTGGCGAGATCGAACGTGTACAGACCCTCGATCGTGGTTCGATCGACCAGCATCGCGATCGGCAGATCGGGGATGTCCTCGGGGAAGAAGCCGATCACGTCGGGCTTGCGACCGAGGATCCGCTCCGACAGCGCCGGTCGGCGGAAATCGGTGTTCACCGCCACCGTGCGCAATCCGCTCTCGACGAACGCCGCAGCCAGGTTGGCCGACACGCTGGTCTTGCCATCGCCAGGGCCCGACGAGATCACCAGGGTGATCGGGGCACGGGTTCGTTGCTGCTTGTGGCCGGCCTCCACGAAGCCAACCACGCTGCGCAGGGTTCGGTAGGCATCGCTCAACTGATCATGTCGCCCGGGGAGCACCACCACCCCATGCCCGGCATTGCCCTTCTGGGTCGGGATGGCCACCTGGCTGCGGAGACCGAAGATCTCCTCGGCCTGCAGGCGCGAGCGAATCCGGCGATCGGCACGAGCCCACAGGATCGCGACACCCAGACCGGCGATCGCACCCACGCCTGCAGCCAGGATGCCCCGACCGGTTCGCGACTTCGGCGCCGACAACCCTTGCTGGGTGATCTGGATCGGCTGCGCCCGCTCGAGCGTGGTCAGCTGGATCTGACCTTCCTCTTCCTGTAGGCGCCGGTAGCTGCCGAACTCGGTTTCGTACTGTGCCTGCAGAGCAGACAGCTGAGCGCTCAGCACGGCGTCGTCGGGGGTTGCTGCCAACTGCGGCTTCAGGGCGTCGATGTCGGCTTCGAGTGCGTTCTGGCGTTCCAGGCTGTCGGCCAGACGAGCGTTCTTCAGCTCGTCCTGACGCTCGGCCAGGTAGTCGACCAACTCGTCGGCAAACGCATCAGCGATCTGCACCGCAGCGTCGGCCGTGCTCTGTTGCGTGCTGATGCGCAACGCAGCGTTGCTGGTGTCGATCACGACCGTCACCTGGGCAGCCAGCGCCGCCGGCACACCGGCGTAGTCGAGCTTCTTGGCCACCCGCCGCGGCACCTCGCCCGTCACCGCGAAGAGCTGCAGCTGGTTGAAGGCCACCGGGTCACTGAACAGCGAGTCGTTCACCGACGTGTTCGAAAGCAACAACGTGTGCGCCGCCGTGTACGTGGTGGTGGCATCGACGCTCTTGGCCGACGACGGAATCGCGCCGACAGCTCCGCCAAGCGCTGCCAGCAACACGATCACCCACCATCTCCGGCGGGCCGCAGTCAGAATCGAAGCGGGTTCCAAGTACGTACGTCCTCCGAGGTGCGGAGAACTCTACGTGGTGACGGCTCCCAAAGGTACGGGCCGACCGAATCAGCCCATGCCGCAACGGGCCTGCCGCTTCCTCGTCGCTCGCGCCTGACGCGCCGGAACTACGCGAGGATGCCGGCATGAGCAGCCACAGCATCGCCATGCCCGACGGCCGGACGGTCGGCTTCACGTCGTACGGGCCCGACGACGGCACGCCGGTCGTGTGGTGCCACGGGGGGCCGGGCAGCAGGCTCGAGCCCGCCGGGGTCGAGCCGTTCCTCGACGCGCTCGGGCTCCGTGTCGTGGGCATCGACCGCCCCGGCTACGGGCTGAGTTCGCTGAGCCCCGGCCGGTCGATCGCCGACTGGGTGCCCGACTGCCTCTCAGTCGCAGACGAACTCGGCATCGACTGGTTCCTCGTCGTCGGCGTGTCGACCGGCGGGGCGTACGCCCTTGCGACAGCGGCACTCGCACCCGAACGGGTGCGCGGGGTCGTCGCGTGTTGCGCGATGAGCGACATGCGCCACCAGCCGTCCCGCGAGTCCATGGACAAAGCGGCCTGTCGTGACGTGTGGGACGCTCCGGACCGCGCGGCTGCCATCGAGATCGCACGGGCCCAGTTCGGCGACGACGGCAGCCTGATGTTCGAGCTCTCCGGCTCGGCCGGTCTGTGCGCGGCCGACATGGCGTTCATCCAACAGGCCGCCACCGACCCCAACCAGCCTGCATCGATAGCAGCCCAGTTCGCCAACGGGGTGCAGGGCTATGTCGACGATCGCTTCGCAGACGGCGTCGGCTGGGCGAGCTTCGACGTCTCGGCCGTCTCCTGCCCGGTGGTGGTGCTGCACGGCAGCGACGACACGATCGTCGACCCGGTCAACGCGCATCACACCGCGTCGCTCATCCCCCAGGCGACCCTTCGGCTCGAGGCCGGCCAAGGCCACCTCAGCATCATCGCCTTCGTCGTCGAACCACTGATGGGGCTCGCGGCAACCGTCGGCTGATTCTGCGGCGCCGGTTCGATTTCACGGTCGGCGGGGCTGGATGTAGTAGGCAGATCGGGATGACCATCGACGTGTCGACACACCATGTGCGACGGCGCGGGCAGGTCGACTGACGTGAGCTGGCGCGAGTGGCTGCGTGCTGATCCGGAGCTCATCCCGTCCACGAGCGGCTTCCAGGCCCCACCGCCCCGGGCGCTGTGGCTCACCATCGTGTTGTTCCTTGGCGTGGTCGGCGTCGCCTCCTCGGTGGCGCATCTGTTCCGGCACACCGCCCAGTGGGTGATCGAGTGGTACTCCGACGAGCCCGACGTGGTGTCGGCGTCGTCGGCGCTGCACTCGCTGGTCGTGTGCGGCATCGTGGCGGTGTCGGTGTTCGTGGCCGCTTGGCTCGGCCGCTTGGTCGAGGCCCGGCACGCCTCGGCCACCGGCATCGAAGCCGTCGCCGCATCTGCTCGAGGTGAGCGGCGCTGGATCTCGCTGCGCGCGTCGGCCGTTCGCGCCGCCGGCACGTGGATCGCCTCGGCAGGACTGTCGTCCATCGGTCGCGAGTCGGCCATCATCGAGATCGGCGGCGCTGTTGGCGTCGTCGCCGGCCGTCGCTCTGGCGGGCGCGGCGACGCCCTCGCCACCGCCGGCATCGCCGCTGCCTTCGCCGCCGCATACCACGCTCCGTTCGCGGCGGTGCTGTACCTCGAGGAGCACCTCGGCGTCACCCGGTCACGGCGAGCGCTGTGGTTCGCGGCCACCGGCGCCGCCGCCGGTCACCTGCTGTCGATCCACCTCATGTCGGGCCACGTGATCTTCCCGACTCCAGAGGGATCGCGGTGGGAGATGCTCGGGCTCGCGCTGCTCGTGGTCGTCCCCGCCGTCGCCGGCGCCCGCGCCCTGCGGGTGCTGCGCGTGCGGGTGAAGGCGGCCGACATCGCCACCCGACTCGGGCTGCCGTGGTGGACGGTGGTCGCCGTCTTCGCACTGATCGCCGGCGCCGCGGTCGCCACGTTCCCCTTCGCTGCCGGCAACGGCATGGAAGCACTCCGCCATGCCGCCGTCGGCCCCACGGTCGCAATCGCCGTGGCACTCAGCATCGGCAAGCTGATCGGCACCACCGCCGCGCTCGGCTCGGGCGCACCCGGCGGCGCGCTCACCCCCAGCATCAGCGTCGCCGCCGGCACGGCACTGCTCACCCTGCTCGGCCTCGACTCTTTCGGCATCCAACCCGACACCGGCGTGTTGTGGGGAGCCGTCGTCGCCACGATGGCCGTCGGTGTCGCCGTCGGGCTCCGATCACCCGTGCTCGCCGTCGTGCTGGTGCCCGAGCTCGTCGGCGACTACACGTTCGTGCCGCTCATCGCCGTCGTCGTCATCGTCGCTCGCCTGATCGACCTCGGCGTCGACCGCCTGCTGTCGCGACTCGCGACACCTGTCCCCGACGTCATTTACAGCGACGACGCCTGACCGCCTCGGCCGATCAGACCGCGACATCCTTCGACAGAGCCTCGCGGGCCACCAGGAACTGGCCCACCAGGTCATTCAGGATCGACGCGACCATCGCTTCGTCGATGGTGGGATCGAGCTCCACCAGTTCCACGATCATCTCGTCGAGGGTGCGTGGTCGGTCGAGCACGGCCCACACCATCGCCGCACCGCCGATCAGGTCCATCGTGCCGCCGGCAGGGGGCGACAGGTGTACTCGTCCCTTGCCCACCGTCCACTCGACCAGTGGCATTCGCCTGTACGTCTCACGTGTCGCGCCCACGAAGACTGACGATATGCAGTCCCACTTCGCGGATCGTGGATGCCCCCGAAGAGGCGATCAGGCGCAGGTGGACGCGGCCATGCTCGCGTTCAGCGCGCCCGGGTTCACGCC
>JAYUSX010000415.1:0-3167 GCA_043755475.1 Actinomycetota bacterium | reverse complement strand
AACATCGTCAACGTGTTCGACTGGGGCAAGTACGAGGGCACCTACTTCATCGCCATGGAGTACGTGCAAGGCCGCACCCTGGCCGAGATCCTGAAGACCAACAAGCGGCTGACACCCAAGCAGTCGGCCGAGATCGCCTCGGAGGTCGCCGCCGCGCTCGGGTTCGCCCACGAGGCCGGCCTGGCCCACCGCGACATCAAGCCGGCCAACATCCTGATCGGCTCGAACGGTCAGGTCAAGGTCGCCGACTTCGGCATCGCCCGGGCGATGAACGCCCCCAGCGAGAACAACCTCACCCAGGTCGGCTCCGTCATGGGCACAGCCACCTACTTCTCGCCCGAGCAGGCGCAAGGCGCCCAGCCCGATCCACGCAGCGACCTGTACTCGCTCGGCATCGTGCTGTACGAGATGGTGGCCGGCAAGCCGCCCTTCACCGGCGACAACCCGGTCGGCATCGCGTACAAGCAGGTGCACGACGCTCCACAACCTCTGAACCAACTCGTGGCCGACGTGCCGCGCCCGTTCGAGGCGATCGTGGCCAAGTTGCTCGCAAAGAGCCCCGACCTGCGCTACGCGGATGCCGACGCGGTGCGCGACGACCTGCGTCGATTCCGCGCCGGCGAACCCGTGCAGGCACTCGCGGGCATCACCCCACCTGCGCCGCCGCAGGCCAGCGTCGCGACCACCACCATGCCGCGCACCACGGCGATTCCGTCTCAGGCAACCGGCGCGGCGGCCGGCGCAGCCACCTACGCATCGGCCGCGCAGCAGGCGCGCACCACCGCCATCCCGCAGCAGCGCATGCCCGAGCAGCAGTCGCCGGTGCCGTATCAGCCGCCGAGCCGCAACGGCATGTACGCCGTCATGGGGTTCATCGCCGTGATCGCGCTGGTGATCGGCGGCGTGCTGCTCTACAACACCCTCACCCGAGACGACGGCAACGAGGTGGTCGAACCCACCACGGTCGCCGTCCCGCTCGTCGTCGGTCTCGACTTCGACGCCGCCGTTGCGGCGCTCAAACAGGCGGGCCTCACGTTCGAACCCGTCTCACTCGCCAATCCGGCAGACCCTGCCACGCCGGAGAACCAGGTGTGGCAGACCGACCCAGCGGCAGAGACCGTCGTCGATCTCGACACGCCGGTGAAGGTGTTCTTCCAACCCGTGCTCGAGGAAGCTCCCGTACCGAACGTCGTGGGTCAGAACCTCGAGGAAGCCAAGCGAATCCTCACCGAGGCCCAGTTCGTGCCCGCCGAAGTGACCAGCGAGACGAGCGATCAACCGAAGGACACCGTCATCCGTACCGTGCCGGCGGCGAACGAGTTGTTGAAGCCCGGCGCACCCGTTCAGATCGTGCTGTCGGCCGGCCCCGACACACAGACGATTCCCGACGTGACGGGTCAGGCTCAAGATGCGGCCAAGCGCCTCCTCGAGGGAGCGCCGTTCTCGTTCGTCGTCACGATCCAGACCGAACCAAACACCGACGTCGCCTCGGGGTCGGTCATCCGCACCGAGCCAGCCGTGAGCGGCCAACTCGCTCCGGGGTCACCGATCACGCTGTTCGTGTCGAGCGGCGTCGTGCAGGTACAGGTTCCCCCGGTGGTGGGTCTCACCGAAGCCCAGGCCAAGAACCAGATCACGTCGAAGGGTCTCACGGCCAACGTCACCTTCGTCAACGTGCCGTCCGGCGACGCGAACGACGGTCGGGTGATCTCGCAGAGCCCCACGGGCGGCAACCTGGTCGCGCCGGCCTCGGCCGTCGGGCTGCAGGTCGGCCGGGCGGTCGCTCCGCCGACCACCTCCACCACCACCACGACGACCACGATCCCGCCCACCACCACGTCGTCCACCACCACCACGACCACGACGATCGCTCCCTGAGCGTCGCCTGGCGACAGCGACGCTCGCCACGGCGGGGGTTCGCGTGCGAACGGGCGTGACGCGGCCGGTTTCCGACCGACTGATCAGGAGGCGGCGACGCTGCCCAAGAAGTTGCCGAGCAGGTGATGTCCGGCCGCCGTGAGGATGCTCTCGGGGTGAAACTGCACGCCCTCGATCGGCAGGCTGCGGTGGCGCACGCCCATCACGATCCCGTCGGCCGTGCTGGCGGTCACCTCGAGGCACGTCGGCATCGATGTCGGCGCGATCACCAGCGAGTGATACCGGGTGGCGGTGAGCGGCGTGGGCAGACCGGCGAACACGCCTGAGCCCTCGTGTTCGATGTGAGAGGTCTTGCCATGCATCAGATGCGGCGCTCGCTCCACCACAGCCCCGTACACGTGACCGATCGCCTGGTGCCCCAGACACACGCCGAGCACGGGCGTCCCACGTTCGCCGAAGGCCGGGATCGCCGCACAGATGATGCCGGCATCCTCCGGACGGCCAGGCCCCGGCGACACCAGGACAGCGTCTGGCCCGAGGTCGAGTGCCTCATCGACGGTGACCTCGTCGTTGCGGACCACGATCGGGATCGCACCCAACTCCCCGAGGTACTGCACGAGGTTGTACACGAAACTGTCGTAGCTGTCGATCACGAGAACCCGAGGTCCAGCCATCTCGACAGCGTAGACTCGCTGCCCGTGGCTCCTCCCAAGAGAAAGACCAGCGGCGGCCGGACGACCCCGAAGGGCACGCGCCCGGGCGAGGGAGCTCGACTGGCCAGTCACGGTCACGCGCACGAGCATGCCTACGACAACGGTCGGGCTGTCGAGGCCTCGTCGAGGTACACCCCACCTGTTGCTCGCAAGACGATCGAGAGCCCCCGCTGGGTGCCGATCCTCATGTTCGTGCTGCTGGGTCTCGGGGCGCTCACGATCCTGTTGCGCTACATCGTGTGGCAGGACACCAACATCCCCGTCCTGGTCGGTTTGGGGTTCTTGCTCGGTGGCCTCTACACGGCCACCAAGTGGCATTGACCGGCACCATCCCCAGCGACGCCGAGGCCGGTGAACGGCGTGTGACCGATCGACCACGAACAGGTTGCGGAAGCGTTACACCGATGTGATTCATCACAAGCTTGTCCACAGTCTGTGGACAAGCAGCGCTGTCTCAGTCGAAGATCGGCGCCACGATGTCCATGTCCTCGAGGCAGTGCCTCGGGGGAGGCGGATCTTCATCGGGGGCGAGGGTCAACTTGATCTCCAGGCCGCACACGCTGCACCGATACCTGA
>JAYUSX010000414.1:0-7915 GCA_043755475.1 Actinomycetota bacterium | reverse complement strand
CGCTCGACGTGATCGACCATCTGGCCGGAACGTTCCTCGCCGACGCTCCGATCGTGCCCGTCAGCGCCACGACCGGCGAGGGTCTCGACCAGCTGCGCTCCCAGCTCTCGGCGTTGGTTGCCCGCACCGCGCCGGCGGCAGACCGCGACCGGCCCCGCCTGTGGGTCGACCGCAGCTTCGCCGCCCGAGGCAGTGGCACGGTCGTCACCGGCACACTCACCGGAGGCACCCTGAGCGTCGACCAACGCGTCGACATCGTGCCTGGCCGACGTGATGCCCGAGTGCGGTCGCTGCAGCGACACGGCCGCAGCGAGACGTCGATCGGACCGGGCAACCGAGTAGCGGTCAACCTGTCCGGCATCGAGCATCAGCAGATCGAGCGGGGAGATGCCGTGGTGGTCGCCGCACAGTGGCGACCGAGTCGACGTTTCGACGCGACCCTCGAAGTGCTCGAGGCACTCGACCACGACGTGTCGCGGCGAGGCGCCTACGTGGCCTACATCGGTTCGGGCGAGTGGCCCGTGAAGCTGCGCATCCTCGGTCCCGCCGCGATCATGCCGGGCGACCGGGGCCTCGTGAGGCTGCACCTGTCGAGCGCGCTGCCACTGGTGCGCGGCGATCGTTACGTCCTGCGCGAGTCGGGTCGCAACGAGACCGTGGGAGGCGGCGAGGTCCTCGACGTCGCTCCGGTCCTGCCCGCCTCGAAGGCCCACCCCGACGGCACGGTCGACGCCGTCGTCGCCGAGCGCGGGTGGGTGGGCATCGAAGACCTCGAGGCGTGGACCGGCGAGCGGGTCGCGGCCACGCTCGATCGTTGGATCATCGCTCCGGCAGCGCTCGCCACACTCGACGCATCGCTGCACGAGCGAGTTGCCGCGGCCGGCTCGCTCGGCCTCGACGTCGCCACGCTCGACGAGCGCGAGCGGGCGGTGCTCGCCACCTTCACCGATGTGCGGGTCGTCGGCGGACGAGCCGTGCCCGCTGATGCCAAGGATGAGTTCGCCGATCATCCCGTGCTGGCCGAGGTGCGAGCCGGGGGGACATCACCGGCCGAACCGACCTCGGTCGATCGGGCGACACTCCGAGAGCTCCTCCGCCGCGGACTCCTCGTCGAGCGCGATGGCATCGTGTTCCACCCCGACGCGATCGACACTGCCGCGCGGGTCGCTGCGGAGCTCCTCGTCGCCAACCCCGAGGGGATCACCATGTCGCAGCTGCGCGAGGAACTCGGCGTGAGCCGGAAGTTCGCGCTCCCGCTCGCCAACGAGCTCGACGCCCGTGGCATCACCCGTCGGCGCGGCGACCTTCGGATCGGCGGTCCTCGACTGCCCGGCTGAGCGACTGCACCCGACGAATGCCGCGACGACGATCGGCTGGTGCGCCGGCCTCGAGGGCTCGAGCAGCTTTCGCGATGTTCATGTCGTTGGTGATCACCTCGCCGAACTGATCCGGATCGGCGAGCAGCCAGCTGTGGCTGCCATCGACGACGGTGCCGTCGACGCCACTGGCAACGCACAGCGCCTCGAACGACTCCCGCGGGATCACGCCATCACGGCTGGCCCAGATGATCGTGATCGACTTGCCCCGGTCACGGAGCGTCTCGAGCTCGGAGCGCAGGTCGGCGCGGCGAGCCAGGTTGGCGACCTTCAGCAGGGCGCGCGGGTGACGGACCAGATTGGGGATCAGATCCTCGGCGATCACCGGTAGGACGCGAGTGGCCTGTCGCATCGGCCAGACATCGGCGGGAAAGTGCACGCCCCAATCCCACAGGGGGCGCTCGCTGATCGAGCGAAGCGCGTTGCCCTTCCGCCACGACGAGCCACCGATGGAGTTCACCAACACCGTCGAACGCGTGCGCTCGGGGTGGTCGTGAGCGAATCGGATCGCCACCCCACCTCCGAAGGAGTGACCCACGACAACGACTGGCTCGTCGATCTCGAGTGCGTCCAACAGACCGGCCACCCAGCGGGCGTAGCCGCCCAGCGAGAACGATGCGTCGGGAAGCGCTGCCGTGTCGCCGAAGCCGGGCAATGACGGAGCGATCACCCGCACGCCCTCGGCGGCGATCCGCTCGACGACATCGCGGTAGGTGTGCTGCCCGAGCGCCCACCCGTGCAACAACACGACGGGCAGTCCCTTGCCTGCGGTGCTGTACGCGGCCGGTCGACCCTGCACCCACGTGCGCTTGTCGACGGCGATCACCAGCGGCGCTGTTGACTCCTCACTCACGATTGACCGGTTCCGCACGCGGCCGCGTCGGGGCGGCCGAGCGCTCGTTCTGCAGGTCGCGCAGAACAGGCGGGGTCACAGGGGTCATGGATGCCACGCGACCAGCTCACTCCAGGAAGCAACCGGTCTACGAGTCGGACGAGACGATGCCGGGAGCCGTGCGGTCGGAGCGACCGGCCGAGCTTCGCTCGCGGTAGTCGCGAGCACCGCCGGACTCGGGCTCGACCTCCAGCGTCACGCCGTCGATCGCGACCACGCGCACCGCCGCACCCGCCTCGACCGGCGTCGCCCGGTTGGTACGGGCCCGCCAGCGAGCATTGGCCACCGACACGACCCCCTCCGGCGAGATGGCGCCGACGGCGACACCCGCCTGCCCGATCATCCATTCGCGGCCGATCGTCGGCGTGGCGAAGCGTGTGCGAGTCATCGACGGCATGCCGACGATGAACGTCAGCATCGTGCCCCCGATGCCGACCAGCATCGTCAGCCATCCGACGCCCATGCTCGTCCCCGGCAGCGGCTCGTACAGCACCAGGCTGCCGATCGCGACGAGCACCACGCCGACACCGGTCCACAGGCGTGGAATGCCGACCTGCACGTCGATCGAAAAGGCGGCGAAGGCGAGCACCAACAGCCCGACCGCCCAGCCTCGAGCGGGCAGCTCGGCCAGACCGAAGCACCCCAGGAACGCACAGACTGCGCCCACCACACCGGCGATGCCCACACCCGCAGTGAAGAACTCGAACACCAGGAGGCTGAGCCCGATGAGCAACATCAGATACGCCACCGGCGGGCTGGCCACGGTGTGCATCAGCTGATCGACCAGTCCGAGCTTGGCGAACCGAACGAGCGTGGCCTGCAACTCGGCTCCACCCTCGTCGTTGACCCCCTCGCTCACGGTGTCGAGCTCGACGCCGTCAGCGGTGACACCGTCCATCGCGGCGACCATGTTGCGAATCGTCGGTACCCCGACGTCGGGCGTGTCGAGTCGGAGCGCCCCGAGGGTTCGAGCATCCTGGAACGACAACGAACCCGACCTCAGCCGGTCGAAGGCCGCACCGAAGTCGACCTGTCGCCCATCGAGCTCGACCAGGCGACCCGTGTGGCCGATTCGGCTGCCGCTCACCATCGCGGTGACGTCAGCGACACCCATGAGCTGGGCGGGCATGCCGTACAGACGGGCGCTGCCCGATGGGCCGACCCAGATGCCGATCGGAACCGGCGAGTCGGCGACACGTTGGATCAACCCGATCATCTCCGCTGGCGAGGCGATCGCTCCACCGGAGTTCACCTGCAGGATCAGGGCCTGCGATCCGTCGGTGGTGGCGCGCTCGATGGCGTCGTCGATTGCCTCGATCACCACACCGTCGAAGAGGCCGGTCACCTGAAGGACGTCGATCGGAGCGAGCGAGCCGGCGGTCCCGGCGTCGGTCTCGACCTCGGTCTCGGCCGGAAGGGTCACGCTCGTCTCGGTGTTCGATCCGGCGACTGCTGCACCGGAGGCCAATCCGACAGCCACCAGGAGGGGGCCCCCGAGCAGGGCGATGACTAGTCTGCGCACAAGTGCCTCCGAAGCGCCTGGTTCCACGAGAGTTCTTCAGCACCACCCGGTTGGTCATCGTGGCCGGCAAGGGTGGCGTCGGGAAGACCACGGTAACGGCAGTTCTTGCGCGTGCGGCAGCCGATGCCGGACTTCGTGTGGTGGCCGTCGACCTGGACGGCAAGCCCGCGCTCGGCGAGCTGATCGGCGATCTGCCACACCTCTCACTGACTGCCCCGGATGCACTCGCGGAGTACCTCGAGACGCACGGCCTGAAGCGCGTGGCCAAGCGTCTGGCGGCCAGCGGTGTGATCGACGTGGTGTCCACCGCCGCACCCGGCATCGACGACATCGTCGTGCTCGGCAAGCTGAAGGCGATGGAGCGCAGCGGGGACTACGACCTGATCGTGGTCGATGGACCGGCTGCCGGGCATGCGATCACGTTCTTGCTGTCGGCGCGCGGCCTCCTCGACACGGTGCGCGGTGGCCCGATCCGGACCCAGGCGCTCGACGTCCTCGACATGCTCTCCGACCCAGCGCGTTGCCAGGTGGTGCTCGTGACGCTGCCGGAGACAACACCGGTGAACGAGCTCGTCGAGACCGCGTATGCGTTGGAAGAACGTGTCGGGGTGCAGCTCGGGCCCGTGGTCGTCAACGGCGTCGACGGCTGGGGCGACGGCGACGGCGACGGCGACGGCGACGGCGGCGGCGGCGGCGGCGACGGGGACGGGGACGGGGACGGGGACCTCGAGATCCCGGCCGGAACCGATCCGGTGCTCGCTGCAGCGGCGAGGTTCCGCAACGGTCGGCGGGCGATGCAGCGCCGCGAGCTCGCCCGCCTGTCCGATGCCCTGGCCATCGAGCAGATCCGCCTGCCGCATGTGGTGACCGCCGGGCTCACCAGCGGCGACATCGCCCGACTCGCCGCTGGTCTGTGATGGCACCGCCGTCGATCGCCGAGGCCCTGCGCACCGCCGAGGTCGTCATCTGCTGCGGTTCGGGAGGCGTCGGCAAGACCACCACCGCCGCCGTGCTCGGCCTGCAGCTGGCCGTCGAAGGGCGACGAGTCGTGGTCGTGACGATCGATCCCGCCAAACGCCTCGCCGACGCCCTCGGCATCCCAGGCGGTCTGGGAAACGACCCCGTCCGGTTGACCATCGACGGTCCCGATGGACCCGATGAGGTCGACGGCGCCGACGGGGTCGACCGGGTCGAGCATGCGCGCGGCCAGCTGTGGGCCATGATGCTCGACACCGCGGCCACCTTCGACGGGCTTGTTCGTGCGAATGCGCCCAGCGCCGCGCAGGCCGAACGAATCCTCGCCAATCGCTTCTACCGCAACATCGCCGGAGCGCTGAGCGGCACGCAGGAGTACATGGCAGCCGAACGCCTGCACGCGCTCCACGACGATCCTCGGTTCGACGTCGTGATCGTCGACACCCCGCCCACGCGACATGCGCTCGACTTCCTCGAAGCTCCCGGCACGCTCACCCGCTTCCTCGACCATCCCCTGTTCAAGCTGCTGATGCTGCCGACACGACGGGGGCTCAAGGTGCTGAACGTGGCTGCACAGCCGATGCTGCGTACCATCGGCAGGGTGGTCGGCGGCGACGTGCTCGCCGATGCCATTGCGTTCTTCCAGGCCTTCGATGGGATGGAGACCGGGTTTCGCGAACGGGCCGACGGGGTGATGACCCTGCTGCACTCCGACGCGACCCGCTACGTGCTCGTGGCCGCGCCGAAGAGCGACACCATCGACGAAGCCCGGTACTTCGCCGGTCGCCTCGCCCAGTCCCATCTTTGCGTGTCGGTCCTGGTGGTGAACCGCTCGACGCCGACGTTCGGCACACCCGCCAAGGCGACGAAGCGCACGCCGGTCAACGCCAGGCTGTGGGCCAACCACGACGAGCTCGTGACCATGGCGGCCGCCGAACGAGCCCAGCTCGAGCCGCTGGTGAGCGATGTGATACCCGCGCCGGTGTGTTGGGTGCCGATGCTGTCCGGAGACGTTCACGACCTCTCGGCCCTGCACGAGATCCGCCGCCTGCTCTTCGGTCCGAGCACGACGAACGGGTAACCTCCTGCGCGTGCACATCCTCGTGGCCACCGATGCCGATTTCGTCCTCGATGAGATCACCGCAGCCCTGTCCGGACCCGACACCTCGTTCACCGTGTGTCGCAACGGTCGTGATGTCGTTGGCGTGGTGGCGCAACGCACGCCAGATCTGGCCATCCTCGATCTCCAGGTCGGCTCGATGGGCGGCATGGCCGTGACGATGGCCCTTCGACTCGACGAGAGCTCTGGAGCCCTGCCCCACGTGCCGGTGCTGATGCTGCTCGACCGGCGCGCCGACGTGCACCTGGCCAAGCGCAGCGCGGCCGACGCCTGGGTCATCAAGCCGCTCGACGCGCTCACCCTGCAGCTCGCCGTCGATCGAATCCTGAACCCGGCACCACCGGATGCCGCGAGCGACGACTCGGACATCGCGCCGGATTCGGCGGAGGAAGAACCCGCTCCGGTCGGATAGAGTCCGCAATCGCACCTACGGGGTGTAGCGCAGCTTGGTTAGCGCGCCACGTTCGGGACGTGGAGGCCGGAAGTTCAAATCTTCTCACCCCGACTCAAAAAGCCCCTGGTCACGGGACTGCACATGCAGCCTGACCAGGGGCTTTCGTCGTTTTCGATCACCTTGGGAGCATCAAGAACGCATGCGTCAACCTGATCGTGCCGTGCCACCAACGGACCGAGCGGGCGAGCGAACTTCAGGCGAAGATCCGAGCGGCCAGGCGGTTGGTCACACGGTGAGGCACTCCGATTGACCGGTGAGGACGCCTTCCGCAAGCGATCAGCCTGAGCCGATCGGCATCTCTGAAGGAGTGGGAGTTGTCAACCGATTCGTTCGAGGGGCTTCGGGGTTTTGGCGACGCCGGAGGCGTCGCTGGGGCGCGTGTGGTGAGCGATGCCTTGGTTGGCGTCGGGATTGCTGGTGGGTTTGGTCCGCCGAGATGGCGGTGTTCGCATCGTGGTTGGTCCGCTCGGGGGCGGGTAGCCGGGGGCAGGCTCAGCTGCCGAGGCATCTCTTCGCGCTGGCGTGGCGCATGATGCGATCAGGGCGTCGACAAGGCCGGGCTCAGTCAGTTAGCCGACCCGCACCTGTGGGGTGGGGTCATGCCGATCGTCGAGCTCGCGGCCTGGTCGGTTCTGAGCCTCACGCCGCCTTGGGGGCGAGGCAACGGATCTCGCCGTCGCGGAGCCCGTAGTAGACGAGCGTGAGGGTCTTGCGTGCGATCGCGACACGGGCCTTGTTGGTCCCGCGTCGTTTCGCGATCCGCGCGTATTCAGCGGCGAGGTGCGGTCCGCCGTGGTAGCGGGAGATCCCCTCGATCAACGACCATCGCAACAGTCGCGAGCCTTGCTTGGTGATCGCACCCCGGCGGGTCTTGGTGTCGGACTCGTGATGTTTCGGGGTCAGCCCTGCCCATGAACACAACTGGGCCGGCGAGTCGAACCGGTGGATGTCGCCGATCTCTGCGACCAGGATCGCCGCGATCGTGCGGCCGACCCCGTTGATGGCTTGCACTGCCTGATAGCCGCGGTCGTGGCGGAGCTGATCGTGGATCACCTTCTCGAGCTCGGCGATCTGATGGTCATAGACGACGATCAACTCGCGCAGCGACCTCACCCGCGCTGCGTAACTGGCAGCGAGACCCATCCGGTCGAGTTCCGCGTTCCCGGACTTGGAGAACATGTCACCCACTGTTGGGAGCACACCTTCTTTGGCCATCACCGCGTGGACCTGCGCCTTGAGCCCGGAACGCAACTGGACGAGCTTGGCTCGGTAGCGGACCAACTCGCGTAACTCACGCAGCGCCGGCGGTGCGATCCACGCTTCCGGCAGCCGACCCAGACGAAGCATGTCCGCAAGGTCGGTTGCATCTGCAACATCGTTCTTGACGCGACGGTCGCCCCAGTTCAAAGCGTTCGGGTTCGCGAGATGCACCCTCGCGCCCATCGACTGCAGCAGATCAACCGCCCAATACCAGCCATTGTCGGCGGTCATGAGATCCTGCCCGTAGGCGGTCACGAGACTGCCCGTTGGTGGCCAACAGTTCTGCCCACTGGCGGTCAGTGGTTCTGCCCTCGTT
>JAYUSX010000413.1:0-7915 GCA_043755475.1 Actinomycetota bacterium | reverse complement strand
ACGGCACGGTGATCAGCCCGGCCGCCGGAAGCGCGATGTTCTCCAGACCGGGCACAGGCACCAGCCCACCGGGGCCGAGCGTGCTGACCGTGACGGTGGTATCGACACCGTCGACGTTGAGCACGACGAGCGCATCCTCGATCGCGATGTCGGTGCCGACGGACGCCGACCACCTGGTCGAAGCGAGATTCGGAGGAGACCCCATCACGACGGACGTGGCGACGCCGTCACCGGCCGGCCGGGTGATCACACGTTCGACGACGATCGAGTCGGCGGCGAACGTCGAGAACACCGCGCCATGGCGACCGGCTGGAAGGTTGACCACCTGGGTGTTGTCCGACGTGTCGAGGATCACGACGCCACCCTTCGGCACGACCACCTCGGTGTCGTTGGTGAACTCAGGTGTGGACGGCAGTCCCAGGAACACCACCGAGACGGTGACCTCGGCATCGGTGGGGTTGTAGATCGCAAAGGACTCGCTGATGCCGGGACCCGACTCACCGTCGGCGAAGTAGTACTGGCTGTTCAGCGACGGAGCACCGAGCGACATCCCGAAGCCGAGCCGCCCGCCGCCGACGTAGTGCTGCGCTCGGCCCACGACGACACGACCCCGCGAGGCGCTCACCTGCGCAGCGAGGATCGGTTCGTCGCGAGCTCCGAGCTCGCCCAACGTGATCACCTGGACCGACCTGCCCGGCACCGGATACCCCTGCAGCCGCGACGGGCGACGGATCCCATCGGCGGTGACGAACCGGACGTCGACGATCGCCGCGTCGGGGGCCGGATTCGTGATGACCAGGCGCTCGGTGCTGTCGTCGACGGTGAACCCATCGGCGAACCACCAGTTCGACGAGGCGGCGTTCGCGCAGGAAGCGACCGAGTTGCCGGCCGGGTGGAGGGCGATCTGCTCGACGAACCCACCGCCG
Organism: Actinomycetota bacterium; assembly: GCA_043755475.1. GTDB lineage: Bacteria > Actinomycetota > Acidimicrobiia > Acidimicrobiales > Ilumatobacteraceae > VFMC01. The sequence goes on along the minus strand of JAYUSX010000413.1, from coordinate 6,989 downwards.
CCTTCGATCTCGACCAGCGAGGACACGAACGAACCAGTCGGCTGCAGCGCGGCGAGATCGACGACGGTGGTCGATCGCGGCGCGACGATGATCGGCTGGTCGACCGCTGGCGCCTCGGGATCGGTCGAGTAGGCGGTGACCCGACCGGCGAGCGGTGCATCGCTCGGGTTGGTGACCTCGATCGAACCCCCGAGCCCGCTCTCGCCGACCGGCACTCCAGGACAGAACCAACTGGAGGTGATGAACGACCCGCTCGGCACGAAGGGCATGGTGGGGTTGCCGAGCGCAGCGAACGTCGGTGCGAGCTGCACCGGCTGGTCGCGTGCTGCGATGCCGAGACCGGCGAGCGCGACCGCGACCACCAGGCCGGAGACGGAGCGCAGTGGAGTCACGACTCGTCACCTTCGGTGGTCGGCGCCGCGTGTTGGGGCGCGACGAACGCTTCGGCGAGGTCGGTCTCGTCGAACGGGATGATTTCGGCGGGCATCGGAACGGTCGGCACACCGATCGCCGGATCGATCGTGAACACCGGCTCGGTGGCGACCGCCGACAGCGCAGGGCGTCTCAGGCGCGGGCGTCGGAAACGGACGCTGCTGGCGGCGACCGCGATCATCCCCCAGGCGATCGCCTGGGCGAGGAGCGTGAGGTGATGCGCCGGCGAGGTGCGATAGGCGAGCTCGGCCGTGCCTGCTGATTCGGTGTCGAACGCCATCGTGATGCCGAACGCCGGCCGCGGCTCGATCTCGACACCGTCGACGGTGAGGTTCCATCGGCGGTCGACGGGCACGGCGAGATGCACGGTGCCGGGAGCGACGTCGGCCGTGGTAGCGCTGTCGGCATCGCCACCCGTCATGATCGGCGTGGCGCCGGAGATGTCGGACTGGGCGAGCGCGGCGACGCCACCGTCGCGGCTCGATTCGGCGCCGGCCGCAGTGAGCACGCTGCGCACGGGGATCCAGGCGCGGTTCTCGTACACCAAGAAGTTCGGGGGGCTGTACACCTCTGCGAGGTCGAGCTGATCGCCGAGGGCATCGAGGAGCCCGGCCGGCGGTGGAAGCGGATCGGCGTTGGTGGAGACGGCACCGTCCACCAACGGCACGATCACGAACCGAACGGCCAACGGGGCGAGCAACCGCCCACCTCGAGTGGTGGTTCCCGTCGAGATCGCTTCGAGCGCCTGCAGCACCTCGGCCGAACCTTCGCCCTCGCGGGCAGCGAAGGCATCGCCGATGTCGAGCCCAGGACCGTCGGTCACCGCCCAGCCGATCCCAGGCCGGAACCCCGTGGGCGCAGCAGGCAGGACCTCCTGCCGTCCGAGCCACAGCACCCGGTAGTCACCTGCGGTCTGCTGGTCGGGGAGCTGGCCGAGGAGATCGACCAACGTGGTCTCCGGCGTGTCGTACCGCCCGCTGCCGACCGCGAACAGCGCCGGCACCATCCCGATGGCGATCGCGACGACAGCCACGATCGACAACGGCTGCCGCCATCCGAAGCTGCCGCCGCGCACATCGAGCTCGAACGAGGCGAGCACGCAACCCGCCGAGATCGCAACGCCCACCGCCACCGGCACGAGCAGGATCCCGGGCTCCGGCAACCGGATCAGGAACGATCCACTGTCGTCGAGGGCCGCCATCCACCCGAACCCGACCACGAGGAATCCGGCGCGAGTCGCCCAACCCAGCCGCCATCCCCGCCCGATCAGCACGGCGGCCAACACCGGGACGTAGAGCGCGATCGCGAGGACGACGGCGCGGGCGTTGCCGACGTCGAACGTGGCGAGCTCGACGATCGACACGCCACCGTCGCCCGCCGGCGGCGGCCCGACGATCGCGGCCCAGCCGCCGTCACCGGCGAGCTGCAACAACCAGGGCGCATTGAGGGCGGCCGCTCCCACCACGGCGCAGATCCCGGCGAGCGCCAAGCGGAGCGACGCACGTACCGGAGCGCCGGTGAGCAACGTTGCCACCGAGACGAGTGCGGCGACCAGTGCGAGGACGAGAGGATAGGAAGCCTCGAACGCCGTGGCGATCGACGCGACGAGCACCCCGGCTGCCAACAACTGCACGTGACGTCGTGCGCCGAACCCGATGGTTCGCTCCCCCACTTCGTCACGGGGTCCGGGGCCGAGCCCTGCGAGGCTGCGCATGAGGTCGATCGACCATGGCAGGGCGGCGAACGTCAGCAGCGCTCCCCACCGGCCCATCGAGACGAGCTGGCCGGGCAACGGCACGGCGATGTAGACGATCGTGCTGGTCAGTCGCGCCTTGGTCGTGCTGAACGAACCCGTGAGCCGCCACATGCCGATCGCGCCCACGAGCAGCGGGGCCACGATCGCCAAGGTGTGCAGCAGGCCCATGTGGAAAAGCGTGAGCACGCTGGCCATCGAGATGAGCGCCAGGCCGGTCGGCGATGCGCCGGTGTGACCGAGTCCCTGCGGGTTCCATCCCGACAGATACCGGTCGAGCAGAGCGCGCGGGCTGTCGCCGAACGGCAGGAACTGGCCGAACGACGGTACGCCGGCGGTGAGCAGTTCGCGAGCACCGATCACGACGATCGCGATGATCGCGATCCATCCGATCGCGGCCGACGCGCCGGCTCGTTCGCGCCAGGCCCGCCCGGTGCCGCGCTGGGCGTCGGGACGAGCGTCGCGCGACCTCACGTATGCGGCGAGCCGAGCGCTGCCGCGGAGTTGCAGACCGATGACCTCACGGTCGGGCACCAGGCGCCCAGGAGCGACGACCCGACGGCGGACGATCACCGCCGGCGTTCGGGGAACGATGCCGATGAGCGCGCGTACGCCGGCGACGGCGCGGGCGCCCTGACCGCTCACCACACCGACGACGAACTGGGCGAGCGTGATCAGCACCATCTGCACGCTGAGCAGCGGAAGCCGTCGGGCGCCGGTCAGCGTGGTCACGGCGCGCATCCGGTGTCGTGCGCGCAGCACGTCGTGACGAAGATCGGGCCGGCGCTGTTCGAGCGCCTCGAGGTGTCGGGCGCGAGCCGAGGGAACGACGAGCACTCGCGCTCCCTGGTGATGGGCGCGCCAACAGAGGTCGACGTCCTCGCCGTAGAACGAGATGTCGGGATCGAACCCGCCGAGGGTGCGGAACAGATCGGCGCGCACGAGCAGGCATGCCGATGGGATGGCGAAGACGTCACGAACGGCATCGTGCTGTTCCTGATCGGTCTCACCCGGGTCGACGAGCGGATCGATCTCGCCGAACCGGTCGATCGCATAGCCCACGTGCTGCAGCACGTTGGGATCGTTCCACTCGACCAACTTCGGCCCGACGATGCCTGCGTTCGAGCGATACATCTCCTCGACGAGCAGGCGGATCGCGTCGGGCTCGAGCGCCACGTCGTCGTGCAGGAAGCAGAAGAAGCCGTTGTCGCCATCGACCAGGCGGAGAACCTCGTTCGCCGTGCGCCCGAATCCATCGCGACCGTCGATCGCGCGTACGAAGGCCCGCGGCACCACGGCCGCCACCCTGCCGGCGACGTCGGCCGGATCACCCGTGACCAGGATGAGGGTCTTGAGGTTGGCGTAGTCCTGGCGCGCGAGACCGGCGAGCACCTCGTCGAACCACGGACCGCCGGCGACGCTGTCGAGCATCTGGGGTTCATGGACCACCATCACGGCCACGACGGGCGGGGCGAGCGGGCTGGCGGGTTCCACGATCATGCGAGGCTAGCGGCGCGACCCTCTCACCATCGGTCAGTCGACACCGTCGGAGCAAGTGCTTGCAATAGTTAGCACAATGCGGTACACTGCTCGCAGTTCATCGAGTCGATCACCCCCCGATCGACCCTCCAGAAAGGGCTCACCATGGCCAGCATCCCCACGTTCCCCTTCATCGATTTCTCGAAGCTCGATCTCTCCAAGCTCGATCTCTCCAAGCTCGATCTCTCCAAGTTCGACGTCTCGAAGCTCGATCTCTCGAAGCTCGAGATCGCCGGCATCGACACCGACAAGGTGCTCGGTGTGATCCGCGACGCCGCCTACGTGGTCGTCGGCTTCGGCGTCCTCACCGTCCAGCAAGTACAGGTGCGCCGCCGCGACCTGGCGCGTTCCATCAGCGATCAGGCCGTCGTGAAGCAGCTCGGCATCGGCAAGGAGCAGGTCGAGGAGCTCCTGAAGGGCCTCGAGACCCGCATCAGCCAGCTCGACGGCCGCCTCGACGAGCTCGAGACCAAGCTCGACACCGCGATCGAGAGCCTCGGCGACAAGCTCCCCGAGCAGGCCAGCGCATTCCTCGGTCAGGCCCACGACATGGCCAAGGCCGCCCGCAAGCAGGTCCGTGGCCTGCTCGTCAACGCTGCCTGATCCCTCGGCACTTGATTCCTCGGCGCTGACCCGTCGGCGCTCGATCAGCCGAACCAGCCGCTCACGTCGATCACGACGTGACTCGCGGTGCTGGTGCTCACGCACCACCGACCCGTGGCGCTGAGTGCCGAGTTCACCAGCACCGCCACGTTCGTCTTCGCCTGGTACCGCAGCATCGACAGCTGCGGTACCGGCGCGAGACATGGATGGACCGTCACCCAGCCGGTGGCCGAAGCATCGACAGCCGTGAACTGGGCGGCCACCGCCCGCACCACACCGGCGCCGGGCAGCCCGCCCACGCCGGCAACCTGGATCCCCCGATCGACGTTTCGGGCGAAGGGACCGACGAAGCCCCGGTTCTCCCGTGTGTCGGCCAGCCGGAACGGCGTGATGGCGTAATAGTCGGTCGTCGCCGACGGGCCGTACCACCCGTTGATGTCGACGGCCAGATGCATCGGTGCGCTCACGAGCAGGCACACCTCACCGGTGGCTCCAACGGCGACGTCCACCTCGTTCGACACCGACGAGTTGGCCATCACGTTCGCCGAGCTCGCCCACGGGCGCGGCGTGTCGCACGGCCAGGCGGTCACGAAACCCGATGCGGTGGCATCGAGGGCGTGGATGGTCACCGAGGCGGCCGTCGAGTCGGCCGTTCCACCTCCGAACCCTCGGGTGTGCACCCTCACCACCTCACCGGCCTCGAGGCGCCGGCCGGACGATCGCGTGTCGAGACGGCGTTGGGCAATCATCGGTTCGTAGCGAGCCCGCGCCGAGGGGGCGAACGAACCGTTCATGTCGACCACGATCTCCGTGGTGGTGTTGCTGAAGACACAGAAACTTCCGTCGGCACCGAGGGGCACGATGGCCGAGCCGCTCACGATCCGACCCACCTGCGATTGCACCGCGGAGGTGAACGGCCGGGCGACGCCGCACGGGTAGACCGTGACGTAACCCTGCGACACAGGGTCGACGGTCACCACGTTCACCGACACCGCCGTCGTCCCGGCAGGAACCTCCGGAGTGATCTGCAGGGTGCAGCCGCCGGTCAGCGGCTGGGCCGCCGTCGGAGTGGTGCCCGTGCCGTCGCGCGTGTCGACGAGCCGGATGGGCACGATCGGTTCGAATCTCGCCGGCTGCGCCGGTGCGTCCGCGAGCGCGACCCCGAGCGGGGGTTCGGTGCGACCGGTGCAGCGATCGTTCCCCACACTCGATCCGGCGATCGCGAACCAGTTCGACTTCAGGCCGACGGCGCGGCGGAAGGCGTCGCCCGTCAACGCCACCGATCCAGCCGTGCCGTCGACGGTCATCGTGAGCACCCGGCCACCCCAGTCGCCCTGTCCCGACCGCGACGTGATCGTGATCCCGGTGAGCGCTCCGATCGTCGGCCATGTCTTGGTGATCACCGAGGCCGCCACCGATGCACGCCATGCGTGATGGGGATTGCCCGGAGTGGCATCGCCCACATCCTCGACAGGCGGAAATGGAAGCGTGCTGCCGGCGGTCCATCCGCCGGACGACGACGAGAACATCGTCAGTGCGATCGGACCCGAGGCGGTGCCGACCCGACGCACGACCCCCGCCGTGGCGGCGACCGCAGCGTCGACCGACGGCTGTTCCGTTCGGGTGTACGCCCCGGTCAGGCTGGTCCGCCACGCCGCGCCGGGATAGAACTGGCAGATCAGATCGCAGGTCTTGGCGTACGAGTACCGGTTCTCGGCCAGGCCGAAGCTCCTGGCCGCCACCGACTGCGCCTGCAACGCCGCCGACCCGCGGGCCGCCCACGAAGCAGACATCTCGGAGGCGACGACCACGCGCAGGTACTGCTCGAGCGGCACCTCGTTGACGGTGCGGTTCTCCCCGTCGGTGCCGTTGGCAGCACGGAGGGCGCCGCGATAGGACCGGACCCGACCGGACGGTTCGCACACGGCGGCGAGGTCGGTCACATCGGTGCTCGCTGACGTGTCGGTCGACGGGCGCACCGTGACCGACCCCAGTCCGGTCGCCACCAGGGTCCACGGCGCCGACAGCGGATCGCTCGCGGCGGGGCAGGCCGACACGTCGGAGCGCACCCACACCCCGTAGCTGCGGTCGGCCACCTCGCGGACGACCACCGACCGCCACGGGCCGCCTGGCACCCCGTCCACCACGAGCGCACCCTTGTCGTGCACCACCGCTGTCTGCTGGCCGTCGAAGTTCATCAGCCGCACGGTGATGGAAGTCGCATCGGTGGTGCCTGCGACGGTGCCGCCGTAGTAGTGGTCGAGGATCTGTGTCGCGTTCCACCCCAGGTCGGCCGCGTAGCCGTACGCCCCCCATTGGCTCATCCCGATGCCGTGGCCGTTGCCGTGACCGTCGAGTTCGAGGGTGTCCAACTCGGAGGTGGGCGGGGCGGCCGAGGCGATGGGGACGGAGTCCGTCGGGACCACGACCGCCGTGATCGCCAGGACGGCCGCAACAGGGGCGACGAGCGCGAGCGTCGGGCGGCGAATCCTCATGCTTCATTGTCGGCCATCGCGAGGTGGTGCTTGAGGTCGCGCGGTCGTCGGATAACCTCGCCCCCTTGGTGGCACGCTCCGACTCGACTTCCGCACGCATGCCGCTCCCGGAAGGCACCCTTCCCGTTGCGATCGGCCTCATGGTCGCCGGGCTTTCCAGCTTCGCC
>JAYUSX010000412.1:0-3175 GCA_043755475.1 Actinomycetota bacterium | reverse complement strand
GGTCGCCGTTGGAGAGCAGGAAGTCGTCGCGGTCGGCGGTGAACGAACAGGTGTGCGCCGCGCCGCCGCCGTAACGGGCGAACGCAGAGTCCGATGGGATCGAGGTGAGCCGTTGGATCCCGCCGTTTGCATCACGCACCGACACGGTCCGCGCCCCCTCGAGCACCGCCGGAGGCGGCGCCGTGCCCGAGTCTCCACCAAAACCTCCATTCGGAGGAGGAGCTGGCGGTCCAAGCAGCAGCACTGCGATGAGTGCCGTCGCTACAGACATGCGCTGCCAAGCGAACCGGACGTCGCAACCTTCCAAGCGCCATCGATGCGTTGCATTGTCGCCACTTGCCCGCGCTGCGTCAGCTCGGTTGGGTCGCGCTTCTGCCCACGTACCACGTAGGCCTCGTCCTGGAGATAGCAGTCGTAAACCACCACTTGATCCGCAGGGCCATCAACCACGTACGGACGCAGAACGACTCCGCTTCCAAGGTCGAGAACGAAGTTCCCCTTGCGGGCGTTCTCGAAGGCCGTGCTGAACATCGCGTCCGCATTCAGGATGTACTTCGCGAAGTCTGGGTCGCCGGTGGTGACCGTGGTGGTGGCGGCGCGGTAGTAGGTGGTGACGGCGTTGGCGTAGGCCTCGAGGATGGCGATGTCGTCGGGTTGGACGGTGAAGACGCTGAGGTCGTCGGGGTCGGGTTCCCAGGCGATGTGGACGTACAGGCCCTCGGGGAGCAGTTGACGGGTGTCGCCCCTCGTGTTCACCCCCGGGGCACGCTCCACCTTGGTGCCAAGTGCATCGGAGAACATCGGACCGGTCACTCCGTTGCTGCCGTCGTCTCCGTCGTCGGGTTCGGTCGACGTGGGTGCGTCGGTCGCGTTGGGCGCAGTGGTGACCGACGTCGTCTCCACCACGGTGGTCGACACGACCGCTTCGGTCGTCGGCGTCGCGGCGGTGGCCGGTGGCGTTGGCACGGTGGTGAGGTCGGCCACGTCGTTGCCGCCCGAGCAGGCTGAGATCGTGAGGCCGGCCAACAGCGTGATGCCCAGGTGGCGTCGTCGCTGCGGTCGTCGTCGCTGCAGTCGTCGTCGCTGCGGTCGTCGGTGGTGCTTGGTCATCCCGCGAGCGCCTCCAACGCGATCCCAGGGCAGTACGCCGTGCCGGGCAGCCTAGTGATCCGCGCTCCTGCCACACCTGCTGCTGCATCTGCTGCCAAAGAGGGGCAGCGGCGGCCGGGGATCGGAAAGCCACGTTCTACGATTGGGCCATGACGTGGTCGTGCCCGAACTGCGACCGACGGTTCGCCCGCGTGGGCCAGCGTCACGAATGTGCGCCGGCGATGACGCTCGACGAGGGTCCGACCCACGAGCGCCCGGTGATCGACACCGACGAGATCATCGGCCGTTGTGCGGCCGCAGGCATCGACCTCGCCGCCGTCACCAGTGCAGGGGCCTACGACGAACTGGTCGACGAACCGTTCCGTTTGGGCGCCGCGGCAGATGCCACGGTGGTCGTCCTCGGCAACACGCAGGCACTGTGGCCTCATCTCGAGCGCTTCGTCCAGGATCACGGCCCACTCGACGATCCCGTCGACACCTATGTGGAGCGTACGGTGCGCGCCGCCACGGCCGATGTCGACGACGTGGTCGACATCCGTTTCTCGCACGAGCCTCCGCCTCGCCGCATTGCGATCCAACGCCTCGCGGATCGTGCCGGACTCGCCTGGTTGTCGCCGAGCCATCTGTGCGTGCACCCGGTGAACGGACCATGGATCGCGCTGCGTGCTGCGGTGGTGCTGAGTCGACCGGCCATTCATGTGCCGGCCGCAGCCAGCGTCTCGTGCGACTGCACGGCGCACTGCCTCCCTCGACTGCTCGAAGCCGTGGCCGCCGGTGAGCCGTCGAGCAACGACGACATGGTGGCGCACTGGCAGTTGTGGCTCGCGATGCGCGACGCCTGTCCGATCGGTCGAGCACATCGGTACGGCGATGACCAGATCCGGTATCACTACCTGGGCGAACGGCCGACGAACTGGCCGCGATGATCTGTCTGGGGCTCGGCCCGTAGCGCCGGCCGGCTCATACTACCGCTCCGACGATCCAGCCCTCTTCTTCCACGACGGCGCGAGCCACGTCGTCGTCGAGCACGGGAGCGAAGAGGGGCCCGAGCTCGCCGCGATCGTCGAGCGCGGCGAGGTGTTCACCCAGCGCACGCACCTGACCGGCGTCCTTCACCGGGTGGAGCGCAGGATCCGGTCGCCCGATCGAGCTGGGCCAGATCTCGGCGTGGATGATCATGTTGCGCCGACCTCGCACGGGGTCGGCGGTGAGTCCGGTCTCGAACGGCCAGATCGCCGAGCGAGCTCTCAACGACGGATGATGGCGCAACGCATGCACGACGGGCACGCCCATGAGCGTCTGGCTGCCTGCGCTGCCGGCACCGGCGAGCTGCCATGCCGACGCTGGGCGCATGCCGGCATTTCGAAGCGCATGCTCCGCGTGCCGGTGCTCGGCCAGACCATGGTGCGGGAAGCCAGGCGCCTTGGTACGAGACAACGAACTCGTGAGGTGCGCCGGGGACGTGGTGCCCCAGAACGGACCAGGGCCGTCACTGATTGCAGCGTTGAGCTGGGAGGCGACCTCGAACCGGTTGTTGGCGTTGTTCGGTCGATCATCGATGTTGACGACGAGGTGCTGCCACGCAGCCGCCCAGGCCGGCTCGCCGGGGAGTCCGGCGGCTTGGGCGAATCCACTCGGGTAGCCGTACGGCATGTCGAACCCGACGAGGATCCGCTGGTGCGGATGAACGGTCAGCAGCCCGACGAGGTACTCGCGGGCGTCGGCCCGGGTGGGGTGGTTGATCGGTTCCTGCACCGCCCCGCCGCGCTCGGTGACATGTGTCCAGATCGAGTCCGGACCCCGCTTTGGCGTGGAGTTGGCGCTCCAGTCCACCACGACATACACGTCGAAGAGCGGCTGACGATCGGTCATCACGACAGAGGTATCGGCGGCTCGGGGGATTTCTGTAGCGATTCGGGGGATGAACGGCTTCCCCCGGCCGAACCGTGATCGACGCGTGTGACACGCGTTGGTCTCAAGTGTTCGGCAAGTGGGTCGCCGGACACGGCTGTGTCCGGACAATGAGCAACGTGAACATCTCGTCCGCGGCACTGGCGAATCTCGC
>JAYUSX010000411.1:0-3179 GCA_043755475.1 Actinomycetota bacterium | reverse complement strand
CGACGACGGCACCGTGTGCGTGTACACGATGGCGAGAACCCACCTCGTGGTCGACGTCTCCAGCTACTTGCCGTAGCGATGCCGTAGCACGGCACGCGCGGCGGTCACCCGAGCTCGAGGCGGATCGCCGCTGACGGTGCCTTGGGTTTGCGACGCACGAACCTGCCGATCGCCGATGCCGAGTTGACCAGCGTGACCATGAATCCGTACTTGGCAGCGATCGCCGCCTCCACGGGCGCTGCGTCGGCGTCCGTGAGCACGGTGGCCGTAGCCGGGACCGCAGTCGTACCGTCCTTGAGTGCCCCTCGTGAGTTGCATGCCTGCAGCGTGACATCGGCGAAGTTGCGAATCCGCTTGACCTTTCCACTCGCGAGCTCGGTCGTGAAACCGAGCGCGCCGTCGGGCAGCACGGCGATCCACACCGGTGTCGAGACCGAGTGGCCGTTCTTCTTCCGGGTCGCGAGCGAGACGTACTTCTCGTTGGCGAGCGCTGTCGGGTCTGCTGATGCGGGAGATGTCATGCGCAGATGGTGCCACGTCGGTGGCCCATCTAGCGGCGAGCGGGTCGCGGTGCAGCGCGCCATGTTTGCTCAGCGACTAGATGACGATAAACATGATCGGTATAGTCAACATTCGACGGAGACCGAGGGAAGGGGAGTGCATGCTCGAGCTGGTCAGCAGCCACGGTTCGATGATGATCGCCAACGGCTCCCGATCCCCGGTCGCTGTCCTGCCGCGGGCGGCCGTCGGGCGCGCTGCCGTGGTACTCGCCGTCGCGGTCGCCGTCGTCACGGCATGCGGCGGATCGCCTGCATCCACGACGACCCTGAACCTCGGGTACTTCCCGAACGTCTCGCATGCGCCGGCGCTCGTCGGCGTCGAGCGTGGCCTGTTCGCTGCCGCGCTCGGCACGGCCGTCCAGCTCAACACCTTCACCTTCACCGCCGGTCCACCGACCATCGAAGCGCTGTTCTCCGAGGCCATCGACATCGCGTTCATCGGGCCCAGTCCGACGATCAACGCCTTCGCCCAGAGCGACGGAGCCGCCATCCGCATCATCAGCGGCAGCACGTCGGGCGGGGCGTTCCTGGTGGTGAAGCCCGACATCACCTCGGTCGACCAACTGATCGGACGCACCCTCGCCACCCCTGCGCTCGGCAACACCCAAGACGTTGCGCTCCGGTCGTGGCTGCTGGCCAACGGTCTGGCGACCTCGGTCGACGGGGGAGGTGACGTGTCGGTGCTGCCCCAATCGAACGAAACCACGCTCGACGCGTTCGTTGCGGGCGCCATCGACGGCGCCTGGGTGCCAGAGCCATGGGCGACTCGACTGATCGACGACGGCGGTGGATCGGTGCTGGTGGACGAGCGCGATCTCTGGCCGGACACGGATGGCCGGTTCGTCACCACTCACGTGGTCGTGCGCACCGCCTATCTCGAGCAGCACGCCGACGTCGTGAACGCGTTTCTGGCGGGATTGCTCGACACGTTCGACCAGATCGCGATCGATCCTGCGGCTGCACGAGCAGACGTCGCCACCCAACTCGATTCGATCGTCGGACGGCCGACCGATCACCGGGTGCTGGAACACAGCTTCGACAACCTCACCTTCGGGCCCGATCCGGTAGCTGCATCGCTGCAGGGTTCGGCGCAGGCCGCGATCGAGGTCGGTCTGCTCGACCCCGTCGACCTCGATGGCATCTACGACCTCACGCTGCTGAACGGGCTGCTCGCCGCACGTGCTCTCCCGAAGGTGGAGGATCGATGACCATCCTCGAACCCGATCATCACGGCTCGCTGGTCGCGACGCACGCGCCGACCGAACCCCGTTCGCTACCCGTGTCGCCGGGGCCGGGCTCGGCCGTTCGGATCACGGGGGTGTCGAAGCGCTTCGGCGTCGGCCCATCCGCGACGCTGGCCCTCGATGGCGTCTCGCTCGACGTGGAACGAGGCGAGTTCCTGTGCATCGTCGGAGCGTCGGGGTGCGGCAAGTCGACCTTGCTGAACCTGGTGGCCGGGCTCGACACCCCCACGATGGGCACGGTCGAGACGCACGGTCGGGTGGCGCTCATGTTCCAGGAAGCGGCGCTGCTGCCCTGGCGCACTGCGGTACAGAACGTCGAGCTCGCGCTGAAGCTCCGGAGGGTGCCGCGCCCCGAGCGGAGAGAACAAGCACACGCGCTGCTCGAGTTGGTTCGGCTGCGTGAGTTCGCCGACGCACGCCCGCACGAGTTGTCGGGTGGCATGCGTCAGCGGGTCGCTCTGGCCCGTGCCATCGGTCAGGGCGCGGACGTGTTGTTGATGGACGAGCCGTTCGGCGCACTCGACGCCATCACCCGCGACGTGCTCCACGACGAGGTGGAACGGGTGGCTGCGGAGCAGCGACTCACGACGGTCTTCGTCACCCACAACGTGCGTGAGGCGGCCCGGCTCGGTGACCGGATCGTGTTGTTGTCGAGCCGTCCCGGCCGAGTGGCCGCCGAGTTCGGGGTGCCCGTCGAGCGCCCGCGGCGGATCGAATCGCCCGAGGTGTCGGCCATCGCGGCCGAGGTGATGGTGCGCCTACGCGAGGAGGTGCGCAGGCATGCCTGACCATGCGAGCGCGTTGTCGACCGCCAACGAGACCCTCGATCAAGAGCTCGCCGGCCTCGACCATCTCGATGTGAACGTCGCCGTCCGACGGCCGATGAGCGGGCGGATCTGGTCGGCGACCTGGCCGAAGCTGCTGGCGGTCGCGATCGTGATCGCGGCGTGGCAGTTCATCGTCTGGAGGGAGTGGAAGCCGCAGTTTGTGCTGCCGTCGCCGACCGATGTTGGTTCGGTGCTGTGGGACGACCTGTTCACCATCCGGTTGTGGCAAGCGGTGGCGACCACGATGCGCCGTGCCGTGACCGGATTCGGACTGTCGTTGCTGATCGGTGGTGCGGTCGGCATCGCCGTCACTCGCTCGCGAGTGCTGCGCCTGGGAATCGGCTCACTGATCACCGGGCTGCAGACGATGCCGTCGATCGCGTGGTTCCCGCTCGCGATCCTGCTGTTCAAGATCAGCGAGGGCGCGATCCTGTTCGTCGTGGTGCTGGGGGCAGCGCCGTCGATTGCGAACGGCATCATCGCCGGGGTCGACGGCGTGCCACCCACCTTGCGCCGCGTCGGCCACACGCTGGGGGCTCGAGGGCTCG
>JAYUSX010000410.1:0-7953 GCA_043755475.1 Actinomycetota bacterium | reverse complement strand
GTGTGCCCTCCGGGCCCGAGAAGCCGTACTCGATCGCGCCCGGATCGTCGCCCTCGGGGATGAGGAAGGTCTGCACGAGCCAGTTGCCGCTCGCGGTGTCGCCGGGGCACGCCGCACCGTCGGGCAACAGCAGACGGAACGGCGTGGTGCTCCCACCGTTCGTCGCTGGCTCACCGCTCGAAGTCGCGACGGCCACATCGCCCTCATCGGTCGCCTCACCGATCACCGGTGGCTCCGGCGCGGCACCTGCCGACGCGGGGGCAACCAACAGGGCCGCACCCGACAGGGCAGCGGCCGCGGCAAACACGTACGCGGCCCACCGCGCCACCCGGCGTTCGGTGCGCTGGTGCTCGGTCCGGTCACGCATCGACGGTCTCCGACAGCTCGGCGTCGCGTTGCGCCCAGATCGCGTCGTCGCTCGGGATCACTGCGAGTGGCACCGGAGCCTGCGGTCCCTCCGACGGCACGTCCTCGAGTGCGTCGGCGAGCTCCGCTCTCCGCGCCCTCTTGGTCAGTTCCAGAGCGAACAGGGCTGACAGCAGCACCAGTGCGCTGACGATCGCCACGACGAACCTGGACAGCGAAACGTCGAGACCGGGCGTCACCGCCGGTTCGGGCGTCGTGGTGGTCTGGGCGGCTGCCGCAGGTGCGACCTCTTCGTCGTCGCCGACGGCCTCGTCGCCGGTCTCCTCGGCCGCGGTGTCCACGCCGTCGACGGTGCTCTCCGCCGTCACGGTGTCCTCGGTGACGGCCTCGGCGGCCGGCGTCGACACGCCGCCGCTCGCCAGCCGGCTGCCGGACGAACCCGAACTCGACTGCGGACGACTCTGCGTGCTGCCCGCCGGGAGCCCGGCTCCAGCGGCCGGAGGTGTGAGGTTCGGAGAAGCCGATGCGGCATCGGCCGGAGGGTTGGTCGCGGCCGGTGCCGGTGGCATCGTGGTGGGCGTCGGAGCCGGCGGTGCAGGGGGTTGCATCGAGACGATCTGCTCGGCTGCGGCGGTTGCGAGCGCCGTGAGTGCCGGGGGAAGTGGTGCATAGCCACGGGGTAGCTGACCGAAGTCCAGACCCGGCGTCTGCCCTGCGCCCGTCGCGAAGCGGACGAAGGCCGCGAGGTCGGTGCGACTGCCCGCATCGATGGACAAGGGCTTGACACCCGCCCACGAGATCGCCGTCAGCGGGTACGCCCCCGGTGCAGCAGCAAGCGGATCCGGCTCCAGGAACCCGGCCGTCGTCGTCTTCATCGCCGACACGCCGGCCGTCATCGAGTCGACGGTCGGCGCGACGAACTGCCGCGACGCCCCGTTGTCACCGGCGCGACTCAGCCGGGCCATCGGGAGGCCGAAGCGTTGCGCGGATGCGGAATCCGTGAGCGAGAGCATCAGGCGACGGCCACCGCTCTGCGGAGGATTCCGCTTCCACACGTCGGATGCCGACACGGCGAAGACGTTCTCCGAGATGCGAGCCGGATCGTTGCCCGCGAGTGCGAACTGGGCGCCCTCACGAAGGCTCCGCGTGTACGGCATCCAGTCGGTGCCGCACAGCGGCGGCGGGACGATGCCGTTCCTCGTCGGTCCCTGATAGCAGAACGAGTCCGCCTTGGGGAACGACGCCGGCAACGACGAGGCGAACGGGATGCCGCTGCTGTTCGCCGCCGCAGTCGTTGCGAATGCAGGATTCACGCGCATGCCCCACTCGTCGGGCGCACCTTCGAGCCATGCCTTCGCCTCCGCGTCCGCCAGGATCCACTCCCACACCTGCGTGGCGGCGTCGGACGTGCCCCCCGGCAGCTGCAGCCCACCGAACAGGCGGTCGAGGTAGTTGAGCAGCGCGAACTCCGGGTTGAAGCGGAGGAAGTCAGGGTCCTCGGCGAGGGAGAACGGGTTCGTTCGTGCCCACGGGTACCCCGGGTTCTGGTTCGAGACGTAGACCTGCGACTGGTACGACTGGGTCAGCAGCTTCGCGACGAGTCTCGGGGTGAGGTTGAGCTCGGCGACCCGGACGCCGTTGAGCTGGAGCTGCTCTGGTGGCGCGTCGATCTTGGCCGAACGCTCGATGTTGAAGCCGATGACGATTCCGGACACGGCCAGAGGGGCGTAGACCGCAGGGCTCGCAGCGTTCTCCTGGTTCGTCGACAGAGGGCGTGACACGACGACCATCCCCGGACCGCCGGTCACCGAGGCTGCCAACTGTTGCCGGGCCGCGGGGTCGGACACGTTCGCGTACGACAGAGGCGGGAGGTCGAGCGCGCCGCACACCACGGGCTGCCAGCTCGACACGGCCGCCATCACGAGCTCGGATCCGGCGACGCGGCGTTCGACCGCAGCCAGCTCGCACGCCGATTCGACGGGCTTGAACTCGATCGGGACTGCGATCCGATTCCGCCACGGCACCGGCGCCAGAGGCGAGGACACGACGCCGAACTGGTCGGCCAACTCTTCGAACGCACCCATCCCTTCGTTCTCCGCAGTCGGCTCCCCCCGTGGGACGACCACGATCCAGCACTTCGGCTGGGTTCTCGAACCGTCCGGCTGCTGGATCCGACGCTGCCCACATCCGAGCCCCGGGGATTCGAGACCGGTGGTCACCTGGAACAACTCGCTCCCGCGCCCGTCGCGACCGGTCCGGCCACCGACGATCTCGTTGGTGGTCACGATGTTGAAGTACGGGTTCAGCCAGAAATTGCCGCCCTCCACGGACGGGTTGAACAGCGGGTCACTGGGGAAGTCGATGACCGTCCCGTCGACCGCCCGGAACGGCATCCACACGTTGCCACTCCCGTCGCGTCGGTCGACCACACCCATCCCGGCGGTGTACCCGGGGAAGTTCGTGCGCGAGAGGAGACGCGACATCGCGAAGCCGTTGGGGTACGCCGAGCCGCCCACACCACCCGGCTGCCCACCGGCCGCGCCCTGCTGGCACTGCTGCGGGGGCGGGCCCGGGTTGGCCGGGTTGGTGCCGTCGTCATCTCCCCAGCACTGGAAGATCTGCAGGAAGTCCGCCGCGAAGTCACCGGGCCCCTGGCGAGTCGGGTCCGCACCGGACCACGAGATCGAGATCGCCTGGTTCGTGAGATCTTTCGACTGGTTGAGGGTGATCCGCAGATCGGCGAACGGTCCACGTCCGCTCGCGGTGACCTGTGACGGCGTGGGGGGCAGCGTCGTGTCCGTGCCCTGGCTGCCGGGGACGGGCGCAGCCTCGCCGCGACCGATCGGCGCCACCATCACGGCGATGAACAGCACGAGCGGACCGACGTACCACCAGCGGCTCATGGGACGCGCACGCTGCGTCACGTGGGACGCTCCGTGAAGCGGCGCCACGCGAACGCCGGGACCAGGACCAGCGCGAGCAGCAGGGCGACGACGAGGAGCACGAAGGCGAGCGAGGTGTTCCAGCCCGAAGCGGGATCGAGGGTCGTGGCGACGATCGGCCCGGCTGCGGCAGCGCCGGCAGCCGCCTGGTTCGCGACCGGGACGCCGCCGTTGGCTGAGAGCGCGCCGCCACCGCAGAGACCCGTGTCCGGGTCGCAGTTCCCCGCAGCCAGCGGATCGGTGACGACCTGACCTGTGACGGCGTCGACGGCGACGCCGTCAGCCGTGAGCACCGTGTTGACGGGGCCGGCGCTCGCCACCTGCGGCGTGCCGCTACCACCAGCGGCCGGGGCTCCACCACCGGCAGCGGGAGCTCCACCACCGGCAGCGGGGGCTCCACCAGCAGCAGCAGCCGGGGCTCCACCACCAGCGGCCGGAGCTCCACCACCGGCAGCGGGAGCTCCACCACCAGCAGCAGCCGGGGCTCCACCACCGCCACCGGTCGGAGCTGCGCTCGCCAGGACCGCCGTCGGCACGTTCGCCATGCCACCCGTACCGTTGGGGCACTGCGACGGGCCTCGTTGATCGCACGCCTGCGGTCGAGGCGCGTTCTCGGCGAGCACGTTGCGACCGTCGGCCGAGAACGTCGGGTTGTTGCACTTCGTGATGTCGATGTTCTGGACTTGCACGCCCGGGATCTTGCGGATCTGGTCGAAGCTCGCCTCCACGAGGTTCACCGGCATCGGCGAGTACCCGAGTGACGCCGACTGCTGCTGCGCCTGACACATCGCGTAGTACGCGAAGTCACCGAGGGTGCGACCCTTTGCCTCGTTGAATTGGCCTGCGATCCTCGTCGGCACGATGAGGTAGGAGTACGACGAGAGCTCGTAGTTGCGCGGGTCGTCGTTCGTGTAGACGCCGCTGAGATCCTGGGTCAGGTACGTCTCGAGGTTCGACTCGTCCGTATTGATCCGAGCCTTCAGCAGCGACACCGCCACGTTCTCCGGGGTCGGCTCTGCGTAGAACCCGGCTTGGTTGAGCAACTTCACCACCGGGAACTGCGTGCCGAGCGCGAACGAGTAGTTCACGTAGCCGATGGCCCCCTCGGCGAAGTTCTGGCTCACGTACTGCGACACGCCGAGATCGCCCGACTGCGCGATCATTCCGCTCACCGTGGGGTAGAACGACGTGGGACCGCAGGCAGGCGCACGGCCGGATCGCTCGCAGTAGTCCTGCCACACGGCCGGATGCCGGGCGATCATCCA
The DNA here is from genome assembly GCA_043755475.1 of Actinomycetota bacterium. GTDB lineage: Bacteria > Actinomycetota > Acidimicrobiia > Acidimicrobiales > Ilumatobacteraceae > VFMC01. The sequence goes on along the minus strand of JAYUSX010000410.1, from coordinate 3,380 downwards.
CTGCGTCATCTGCTGCGTGGAACCGGAGCCTTCGGCGCGGACCACCGGGACGACGGCGCGAGCCGGCAGGGTGAGGCCGGGGTTGTCGGCCGCGATCGCCGGGTCGTTCCAGGTCTTGATCGCGCCGGTGAAGATCTTCGCGGCGTTCTCGCCCGACAGGCGCAGGTTCGTCACCTGAGCACCGTTGATCTTCAGGTTGTACATGAACGCCGTGCCACCGGCGGTCACGGGGATGTAGGCGTAGCTCCCCGGTGCCGGCCGCTCGGGTGCCGACCCGTCCTCCGGGCGGAACTGGAACGGAATGTCGGACGCAGCGAAGTCGACGGTGCCGTTGAGGAAGTTCTTGCGGCCGGCCGTGGACCCGGTCGGGTTGTAGTCGACGGTGATGCCGAACTGCTGCACGTTCACACGCATCGCGTCGATCGCGTTGGCGGACCACGACGAACCCTCGCCGGAGATCCGCTGGTAGTCCTGGGCCACCGCCGTGGGGCTGGACACCGGGACCGCCGTCGCGGCCGCCAGCGCGGCGAAGGCGAGCGCGACGCGCACCAGACGCGCCCGAGCACGATGGAGGGACGTCCGCCCCGGGGAGGACGCGGCAGCCGGAGGCCGACGACGTGGTTGATGAGTGTTCATGCGGAGTCCTTCACGAGCAGGGTCGACTCGATCCGTTCCTGGTCCGCAGCGGACTGCGCGGCGCGGCGACGCAGTTGGTTCTTGGAAAGGTGACCGGCCTGCCGGCCACCCAGGATGCGAGCGATGGAGAACAGCACCAGGACGATGACCATCAGCACCGACGCAGCTCCGAAGCCGCGCGCGATCTGATCGTCGACCGGTGAGCTGACCAACTTGAACGCTGCGACAGGCAGCGAGGCCATCGGATTGTCCGTCGGGTTCATGTTGATCGATGTCGCGTATCCGGACGTGAGCAACACCGGGGCGGTCTCGCCGACACCACGGGCGAGGCCGAGGATCACCGAGGTCGTCAGACCCGATCGAGCGGTCGGCAGCACCACGTGCCACACCGTGCGCCACTGTGGCGCCCCCACCGCGGCTGATGCCTCGCGCAGGTTGCCGGGCACCAGACGCAGCACGACGTCAGCCGAGCGGATGATGATCGGGAGCATCATGATGCTGATCGCGATCGACGACGCGAGCCCCGAGCGCGGGAAGCCGAAGACCAACACCCACGTGGCGAAAATGAAGAGGCCGGCCACGATCGACGGCAACGCCGTCATCGCAGTCACGATCGTGCGGCACGGACTGACGAACCGGCTTCGGCTCTCCGTGAGGAACACGGCGGTCGTGATCGCGAGCGGGACGGTGAGCACCAGCGAGATCACGGTCATGATCAACGTGCCGACGATGGCGTGCAGCACACCGCCCTGGTCGAGCGGTTGCTCGGGACCCGTGACCCTCAGGTCCTCGGTGTAGAAGTTCCCGAAGTGCTTCAGCGCCGGCCAGCCACGGCCGAACGTGTAGATCACCACCGAACCAAGCGCGACCATGGCGATGATCGCCGCCGACGTGAGCAGCACGGTCATCACCCGGTCGATCACCGCTTGGGCGTTCTCGGTGAGCGCCGAGAGACCGGCGTACTGCACGACGAATACGACGACCAACACGACGGTGAATCCGAGCTTGCCCGACCACGGAGTGAGCCGCCCGAACAGCAGCAAGGTGGTGCAAAGGCTCGACACCAGCACCCCGGCCAGGAGAAGCATGTCCTTCTTCGAGAAGTTCGTGATCAATCGCGGCGTGGGCGCCGGGCCTCGTGCCGGTCCGGGCCGCACCGTTCCGGTGCGTGCCTCGGGAGAACGCTTCGCGGGCTGATCGGGCGCGCCGACGGCGAGGGAGTCGATGGTGGAGGTCATGCTTCGCTGCTCGCTCCGGAACGGGACCGCGCCACGAACCACGACGCAGTGAAGTTGACGACGAGGGTCACGACGAAGAGGGCGAGACCGGCCGCGAACAGCGCCGACAGCGAGAACTCCGACGCCTCGGCATAGCGCAGCGCGATCAGCGCCGACACCGAGTTGCTGCCCGACTCGAGCACGTTGAACGAGATGTCGAACCGGGAGGAGATCACCAGGTACACGGCAATCGTCTCGCCGAGCGCGCGACCCAGGTCGAGCATCGTGCCGCCGATGATGCCGCCACGGCCGAAGGGCAACGTGACGACACGGATCATGCCCCACCGGGTCGAACCGAGTGCATAGGCACCTTCCCGCTCACCGGGCGGCACCTGTGAGAACACCTCGCGCATCACCACGGACTGGATCGGGATCACCATCATCGCCACGACCACTCCGGCGATGAAGGTCGAGGCCGTGTAGACGGTGGCGTTCGAGAGCGGGTTCTGCGGGTCAGCGCCCTCGACCGAGAGGAACGGGACCCAGCCGAACCAGGTGTTGAGCCAGCGCGACAGGCCGATCACCTGTCCCTGCATCAGGTAGGCGCCCCACAGCCCGTAGACGACGCTCGGCACGGCCGCCATGAGGTCGACCAGAGCGATGAGCCACGTCTTCAGCCAGCGCGGCACGACCTCGGCGATGAACAACGCCGTCGCCATGGCGATCGGCAGTGCTATTGCAACTGCAACGAGCGCGATCAACACGGTGAAGGTGAGGACCGCCCTGATGCCGAACTCGCCACGATCGGGCTCCCACACGGAGGTGGTGAGGAAGCCGAAGCCGACCCTGCTGAGCGCGTCGCTGGCTTCGACCGAGAGGAAGAGCCCGACCGCGCACATGAGCGCCAGCACGAGGATCCCGCCGGTGAACGTGGTGCCGCTGAAGATGCGGTCACTGCGACCCTGGCGGCCTTCGAGCGCGCGCGGCTCCGGCTCGACGGTCGGGTCGGCTGGCGGTGGGGTGTAGGTGTGGAGTTCGGCGGTCATGCCAGCCACGCGGCCAGGACGACGAGGACGACGACGGTGGTGAATCCGAGCAGCAGCACGTCGAGGTGACGTGCGTTCGCCCAGAACCCGTTCTTGTGCGGCACCGGAGCCTGCATGACGACCTGCGGCGGCGCAGCGACACCTCGCTCCCCCATTACCGCGGTGAGCACGGTGGCAACAGCTCGGGCGAACACCTCGGGGTCGTTCATCCCTGCGGCCGGCAGGGCGTTGGACACGGCGATCGGTGTCGGCCGCACCACTTGAGCGCTGCCTCGCACCCACGGGGCGAGCTCGCGTTCCACCGGGCCGTCGACGATCTGCACGGTCGGCAGGTACCGGGGATCTAGGATCGGTGCCACGTTCGGGATACCGGGCTGCGCTGCCGGCTCTGCCATCCGTCGACGTGCTCGTTCGGCGCGCTCGTGCAGCGACCGCGACGCCCGCTGCCGCTCCTCCTGCTCGCGCAGTGCCTGCTCGGCCT
>JAYUSX010000409.1:0-7955 GCA_043755475.1 Actinomycetota bacterium | reverse complement strand
ACTCGGCTGGAGGGGGAACGGCTCGTGGTGAGCAAGAACTTTCTCACCCAGGTGCTGGGCTGCGAAGCGAAGCACCTCATGCCCGACACATTCGAGTGGACACCCGCCAACGCTCGGGGCTTCGTGTCGCACAAGGCGATCGAGCTGGGCGCGCACTGGCAGGGCGAGGCGGTGCCCGAGGTGCTCGTCGACGAGGCGCTCGCCCGCTTGGCCGACCAGGCGAGCTTCCAAGGCGACTTCATCGCCGGCCTCGGTGACGGCGGTCGAGCCGAACTGCGAGCCGGCGCCGTCGAGCGGGTCACACGGTTCATGCAGGACTTCCCCCCACTCCCGTCTCGCTCACAACCCGTGTTCGAAGCGAGAACTCGCTGGAGCCCGAAGGGGTGCATCGAACTGGTGGGCAAGACCGACCTGGTGATCGGCAAACCCGACGGGCGAGTGAGCACCAAGCTCGTCATCGATTTCAAGACCGGCTGGCCCTCCCCCGGGCATCGCCACGACCTGCGCTTCTACGCATTGCTCGAGACGCTGACGCGCCGCGTGCCACCGCGGCGGTTGGTCACCTTCTACCTCGACTCCGCCGAGGCGGACATCGAAGACGTCACCCCGTCGGTGCTCGAGACCGCGCTCGCTCGCCTGGAGGGCGCCCTCAGCCGCCACGCCGAGCTCACGGTCGGCAAGGTCGAGCCGGTCAAGCGTGTCGGCACGAGCTGTCGATGGTGCCCGGGCCTGGCCGAGTGCAGCGAGGGCCGTCAACACCTGGCGATCGTCGACGACGACGGCAGCCAGGGCTTCGCCTGAGCCCGTGCCGGTCGGGCGTCAGTTGATCACGCGAACCTCGTCGCCCACCTCGAGCCAGTCCCACACCCTCACCGCATCGTCGGGCAACACCCGCAGGCATCCAGCGGACTGCCCGCGCATCGACGGCTCGCCCACCGACTCCCACGGCTGCACGCTGGTGCCGTCGCGGTACGTGGGTACCGAGTGGAACGCGATCCGTGCGCCTTGCTGTTTGCCGTAGGTGAACGCAACGAAGTGGGTCATGAAGCTCGTCGGTCCGCTCAAGGTGGAGAAGGCTTCCAGGTCCTTCGCGTACACCGGATAGGTGCCGGCGTCGGGTTGGGTGATCGCTCCGGTGAACGGGAACTCGTACACGGCTCGTCCCTCGTCGCACAGCCACGCGCGCTGCCGATCGCGGTCGACCGCGACGGCACGTGGCGTGGACGGGCAGAACGCGGAGAGGTAGGGCGAGATCTCGGCGATGTCCGTCGGCAGGTCCGTGGCCGGCACAACGGTGGCCGCAACAACCGTCGGCGGCGCGTCAGTGCCCGACACATCCGGGTCCGGCACGTCCGTGGCCAGCGGGAGACCGAGGGTGCTCTCGGGCATCGTCGACTGAATGGTGCCAACAGGCTCAGCCGCGGTCCTTGCCGTTGATGCCGTCACTGCCGTCGGTGCCTCGGCGCGGGCCAACGGGTCACCCGCGTCGACTCCACAACCGGCGAGTCCCACCATGCTGATCACGCGCACCAATGCGAGGCCGACAGATCGGAGCTTCATCGACGATCGGGGGTCATCAACGCGATCGGCAGTCCCAGGCCTGCGCCACTTCGGAACGACGCGATCAGCCGGCCGGGTTGTACCGCAGCCTTGGGTGGCGACAGCAGGTCGGGGCCCAGCCGGGCCGCGACGTCGTGCAGATCGTCGACGATGAAGACGAAGCCCCACAGCGACGCGTGCTGAGCAGTGACGCTGTCGGTCTCGACCACCTCGACGATCATCGGTCCCAACCGGTGGAATCCCTGACGCACGGCACCCAACTCGCGGATGCGCTTCAGCGGTTCGCCGGTGACGCGCTCGATGGCCCCGCACGTGCGCTCGAGCGACGAGGTCATCACCACCACATGATCGAACGACGTGGCTCCCAAGGGGTGATCCCACGACTGCCCCTCGAACGCATCGACCGCGTCGTGTTCGGTCGCGATGCCGTCGATCGATCCCGAGTGGTCGGGCGCATCGGTCAACGTCCAGCTGGACACGGTGGAGGGCATGTCGTCGTCGGTGAAGCGCAGCGCGATGCCACCGATCCACGACACGTCGTCGACGATGCGAAGACCGATCGAGCGCCATGGTGCCGTTGGACCGGTGATGGTGAGCGCGGTCAACGACGTCATCGCTCGCCGCCCAGCTGCCACCACAGGTACGACAGCACATCGGTGCCTTCGTCCACCCGCATCGACGCCGGCTTGCCGACACCGTGCCCCGCACGGCCCGCCTGCCACAGCAATACCGGGCGCTCGTGCTGATCGGCCGCTGCGTGCTGCATCACGGCAGCCATCTTGCGCGCGTGCAGCGGGTCGACCCGGGTATCCCCCTCGGCAGTCGTGAACAGAACCGAGGGATAGGTCTGGTCGCGAGTCACGTGGTGGTAGGGCGAGTAGGCGTGCAGCCAGCCGAACTCCTCGGCGATGTCGGGGTCGCCGTACTCGTCGGTCCACAGCCGGGCGATCAGGAACTGCGGGAAGCGGATCATGTCGAGCAAGGGCACCGCACACCACACCGCTCGAGCGAGGTCGGGCCGCTGCGTGAGCGCTGCGCCGACCAGCAGACCACCGTTCGAGCCACCCACCAGGGCCAGCTTCTCGTGGCTCGCCAGCCCCTGCGCGACCAGCCAGTCGCCGGCCGAGTGGAAGTCGTCGAACACGTTCTGCTTGCACTCACGGCGACCTGCCGTGTGCCAGCGCTCCCCGTGCTCGTATCCGCCGCGAAGCCCTGCGATCGCCCACACCCCACCTGCGGCGCACCACGCGGCGAGGTTGGGCGTCCAGGCGGGCGACTCGGCAATCGCGAACCCCCCATAGCCGTTCAGCACCGCCGGAACGGAGGGCCCCGGCGTCACGTCGGCACGGTGGATGAGGAACAAGCCGATCTCTGTGCCGTCGAGCGACGGATAGGTCACATGGTTCACGACGAGTTCGGGCAGGGCGGTCGGATCAGGCGGCGGAGGACACCATCTTCGGAGCTCTGGTCCGGTGAGCTTCCAGACCGACGTGGGCTCGGTGAACGACGACACGGTCACGAACACCTCGTCGATGCCGTGCCGCGACGACAACCCGGCGATCGACACGACGCCCAATCCCTCCACCAGCGACACGCGTTCACCCTGCATCGTCCACCGTTCGAGGGTGTCGACCGCGGCGCGGCTCATGACCACGACCAGTTCGTCGGCCGCGAGCGCAGGGCCGCTCAACACAGCATCGACGGGCTCGGGCACCACGGTGCGCCACTCAGCGAGCGACGCATCGCTGAGCGAGGCCGTGACGATACGTCCGTTCGGGGCATCGATCGTGGTGCGGCCCACGATGCCATCGCCACCGAACCGCATCGACGTGTTCGCATCGATGCCCTCGACCACCACCTGCCAGGTCTGCGACTCGATCTCGAGCAGGTGCACGTCGACCCGGTTCCACCCCACCGACAGCTCCACGAGCAGGTGAGTGCCCGCTGGGGACGCAACGACCTGGGCCCACGCTTCGGGGATCGGCAACCGATCGAACACCACTGGGTCGTCGGCCGGGTCGCTGCCGATCGTGTGGTGCCGAACGTGGCGGTGGTAGTTGTCGCCTTCCGGATACCGGGTGTACCAGAATCCGGACCCATCGGCCTGCCAAGCCACCGAGCACGCTCGTGTGTGCGTGATGCGCAGGGGGTCGAGATGACCGGTCGAAACATCGAGGAGGTGCAACGTGCTCTCTTCGGTGCCGCCTTCGCTCAATCCGACAGCGACCAGGGTGCCATTTTCGTTCGGCTCGAACCAGTCGATCGCCACCGCAGCATCGGCCGCCATCGACGCGGGGTCGAGCAGCACTCTGGGCGGCACAGCCGGGTCGGTGGCCGAGCGGACCACCAAGGCGAACTGATCGGAACCCGCTGCCCGCTCGAGCACGAAGAGGTGGTCGCCGTGCGCGGTGCAGCCCATCACGGTGGGCAGCCCGACGAGCGCGGAAAGGCGCCCGTGCCAGTCGTCCCGGTGGGGACGGGCATCGAGCGCCTGTCTCGTGAGTGCGTTCTGGGCGGCCACCCAGTGCGCCGTCTCGGCCGAATCTCCGTCTTCGAGCCACCGATAGGGATCGGCGAGTTCGAGGCGGTGGATGACGTCGACGACCTCCTCCCGTCGGGTGGGCGGGGGAGTCACTGGCTGAGGTTCAGCCTCGTCCCATGTTGGGACGCTTGCCGTGGTTCGCCTTCGAGCGGCGCATCTTCGCCTTCTTCTTCTTCGTCTTCTTCGACATGGTGGACAAGCCTAACGGTCCGCTGGTGACGTTCCCACTGCCTGTGGGAGAGGCGCCCGCCAGATCACGTCATCCGCTGATGTGGAACGGCTGGAGATCAGGACCAATGCCCGTGTCCTGGTCTGACACCGGACGCATCATGCAATCGGCAGAAGCATCAGCGGCTGGCATCCAACTCAGCAAGGAGGCAGCAAGATGATTGCGTACCTCGTTGAACGGGTGTACTCGGATCCAACGCGACCGAACGCGATGCTGTCGATCTGGTCGTCGTGCGAGCGGGCCCAGGCGTGGGCGGAGCGGCACCGCGCCGATGCAGCCGACGCGGATCTCGCGATACGCGTTCGCGAGATCGGCCCGCCAGCGCACGGCGCCTGAGGCCGACGGCACGAGCAGAGTCGACGGTCAGACCTTCGAGCCGGCCGGGGCGGTCGTCCAGGCGAGCAGGTGATCGACCGAGCGCGTGTTGATGATCCGATCGATCGGCACCTCGCCGTCCGCCGCGATCTTGGCCCCGTACGGCAACCACTCCATCTGCCCGGTGGCATGTGCATCGGTGTCGATCGAGAACATGCAGCCATGCTCGATCGCCACAGCGAGCAGCTCCGGCGGCGGATCGAGCCGCTCGACCCGGCTGTTGATCTCGACGGCAGTGCCGAACGCGGCGCACGCGGCGAACACGTAGTCGGGGTCGAACTGCGACGGTGGACGCTTGTCGACCAAGCGTCCGGTGCAATGCCCGAGGATGTCGACGTGGGGTGACGCCACCGCGCGCACCATCCGCTCGGTCATCTGCCGGCTCTCCATCTTCAACTTCGAGTGCACGCTGGCGACCACCACGTCGAGCCGCTCGAGCATGTCGTCGTCGAGGTCGAGCGTGCCGTCTTCGAGGATGTCGACCTCCATGCCGGTGAGGATCCGGAACGGAGCCACCCGCTCGCGCAGCACCTCGATGTCGGCGATCTGCGCCTCCAACCGATCCCGGTTCAGACCGTGAGCCACCGTCAGCCGCGGCGAGTGATCGGTGAGCACGATGTACTCGTGACCCAACTCGATCGCGGTGCGCACCATCGACTCGATCGTCGCCCCGCCGTCGCTCCACTTGCTGTGCATGTGGCAGTCGCCCTTCAATGCGTCGACATAGGGCCGAGCGTGATCGGCGACCTCGACGCGGGTCTCGGCCTCCAGCTTCGACAGGTAGGAGGGGGTCTCCCCCGTGTCGTCGCTTGCGAGCGCTTCGCGGATGAGTGTCGCCGACGCGTCACCCACACCGGGAAGTTCCTTCAACGTGCCGGCGGTCGAGCGCTGACGCAGCTCGTCGAGGGGCATCGCCCGCACCGTCTCCATCGCTCCCGCGAATGCCCTCACCTTGAATCCGTTGGCGTGCGACCGGTCGAGGTAGTGCATCACCCGTTCGAACGCTGCCACCGGTGTCATAGCGACACTGTAGAGAACGCCGGAGCGCACGAGGGTGCAGATTCGACGGGCCGATGGCGTGGGACGGGGTGTGGGAGCAGCCACCGGTAGCCTGAGCGCCTCTTATGGAACGCTTCGGCCTGGTCGGTCTCCCCAACGCGGGCAAGAGCTCGCTGTACAACGCACTCACCGGTGGAGGCGCGCTGGCCGCGCCGTACCCGTTCGCGACGAAGGACCCCAACATCGGCGTGGCCAAGGTGCCCGACGAGCGACTCGACCGCTTGTCGGCCATGTCGAAGTCGAAGCAGACCGTGCACGCCTCGGTGCAGGTGGTCGACATCGGTGGCCTGGTGGAGGGCGCATCGAAGGGCGAAGGTCTGGGCAACAAGTTCCTCGCCAACATCCGCGAGGTCGATGCGATCGTGCTGGTGCTGCGTGCGTTCGAAGACGACGACGTCACCGGCCCGAGCGATCCGCTCGACCATCTCCATGTGGTCGAGATCGAGCTCGCGCTGGCCGACCTCGAAACCGTCGGCAAGCGACTCAACCAGGCCACGCGGCAGTCGAAGCTCGACAAGAGCCTCGGCGACGAGATCGAGGCCCTGCAGAAGGCGTACGACGCGCTCAGCGATGGTCGGCCGCTCTATCGAGCCGGGCTCAAGGCCGACCACAAGGAGATCCTGGCGCCGCACTTCCTGCTCACCAACCGCCGCGTGCTCGTGGTGGTGAACGTGGGTGATGGCGACCTCGATCGCATCCCCGAGATCGAACAGCGCGTGCGCGACGAGTTCACGTCGGCCGGCGACAACGTCGAGGTGATCGGCATGTGCGTGCAACTCGAGGCCGAAGCAGCCACCATCGCCGACCCGGTCGAGCGCGCCGAGATGCTCGAAGGCTTCGGCATGGGCGAAGGCGCGTTGTTCCGGATGGTGCGTTCCGCGTATCACCTGCTGGGTCTGCGCACGTACCTCACCACGGGCGAGAAGGAGTCGCGGGCCTGGACGTTCTACGCCGGCTCGAGCGCTCCCGAGTGTGCCGGCCGAATCCACAGCGACTTCCAGCGCGGCTTCATCAAGGCCGAGGTCATCCACTGGGACGAACTGCTCGAGATCGGCAGCTGGAACAAGGCCAAGGAGTTGGGCAAGATCCGCGTCGAGGGCAAGGACTACCACCCCGCCGACGGTGACGTGATGGAGTTCCGCTTCAACGTGTAGCAGGGGTTTCGCGGACTGCGCTCGGGTGAAGCGAGTGCTCTGAGCTGGTCGTTCCCGTCCGTTGCTGTCCGCCCAGTAGTACCGAGTCCGCAGAAGCTGCGTACTTTCTGCGTACTCGCGACGAGTTGCTGAACGCGCGAGTGCTCACAAAATTCCCGCCGGACGAGGACGCCTCAGCGGTCGATCGACACGAGTGAAAGGCGGTCCGAAGCCGGCCACTCGGCCGGCGGACGATCCTCGTAGAACACGAGTTCGAGATAGCTCAGCTCGCCGTTGCGGACGAACAGGATCACCTGCCCTGGCGGCTCCTCGGTGAGCGGGGCAACGTTCAACTCCACTGGTACAAGTCCATCGGCGCGAGTGGCTCTCCGTGTACCCGCCGCAACGGCGAGGTCGATCGAGCTTGCCGCGCTGCTCGGCATCTCTCGATCGGGCGCGTACGACTCGATCGCTCGCGGCGAGATCCCGTCGCTCAACATCGGCCGACGAGTTCTGGTGCCGCGTGAGCCCTTCCTCGAGCTGGTCAGCTGCGCTCGCCGGCGGCGCCGTCCGGACGACCCGTGGTCGCGTGGGAGGGTGTAGACGTGGCGTACGTACGCCGACGGCTCCGCAAGGACGGCAAGACCGTCGTGTACCTCGCCATGTGGCGCGAGCATGCGCAAGGCAAGGAGCAGTCAAAGTCGTTCGAGCGCAAAGCCGACGCCGACCGGCACCTCGTCGACATGCAGCACCGGCTACTGACAGGCACCTACGCCCCGCCTCGGCTCGGCCGCACACCATTCTCCGAAGTTGCGCTCCGCTACCGCCAGCGGGGCAACTGGCGGCCTCGTACGCACCGCACGGTCGAGGAACGGCTGCGCTATGCGATCGCCCACTTCGGCGACCGACCGATCGCGTCGATCCGCAAGGGCGACCTGCAGTCTTTCGTCAGCGGGCTGCCGCTCGCGCCGAACACCGTGCGGGTCGTGATGCAGCACGTCTCCGGCGTGTTCAACACAGCGCTCGACGACGGCCTGCTCGGCGGGCGAAACCCGTG
>JAYUSX010000408.1:0-3195 GCA_043755475.1 Actinomycetota bacterium | reverse complement strand
AGGACCGGTGGCCACCATCGGCAACGTGTGTCGTCTGTTGTTGTTGTTCTTCGTTGTTGTTGTTCTTCGTTGTTGATTGTGACCGTTTGTCGTGGTTGAACGACCGGTCGAGGGCGTGTGGCTCTCAGGCCGTGCGGTCAGGCCGTGCGGTCAGGCCGACCAGGCGGCGACGACGTCGGGGTTGGCGTCAACCCACTTCTTGGCGGCGTCGAGCGGCGCCATGCCGTCACGGTCGATGTAGCCGGCGATCTCGCTCTGTTGCTCGGTGGTGAGCTGGATGTTCGAGAGCACCTTGAACGCCGTGGCGTTCTTGGCTTCCAGACCCGCGTTGGCCGCCTTGTACAGCTCGTCGACTGCGTAGTCACAGGCATATGCACCGTCGCCTGCGGCGGCGGATGCGAGGCACTCGTCGGTCACCGCGGGCAGCGTCACCTCGGTGAGGTCTACTTCCAGCTGCTTCCAGTGCGGCTTCCAGAACTGCATCAGCACCGGCTTCTTGTCGGCGATCGCCGTGTCGATCGCCGTCAACAGCGCGGCCTCGGATCCAGCCACCACATACTTCAGCGGCAGGCCGAGGTTGGCGATGATCTGCTCGTCGTAGGTGACGTAGCTGGGATCGCCCATCAGGAACTGACCCTGGTCGCCCGACTCGGCGGTCGCGAACAACGCAGCCAGCTCAGGGTCCATGAAGCCTTCCCAGGTGGCCAGTTCGGGGTGGTCTTCCACCACGAACGTCGGCACGTACCAGCCGATCTTCGCGCTGGGGCCGAGGAGCCCCATGTCGACCACCGACTTCTTGCTGGTGATGTAGGTCTCGTAGTCGGCGGCGTGGCCTGACGGCCACACCTCGAGGACGGCATCGATGCTGCCGTCGTCCATGCCGACCCAGGTGGCGTTCTCGTCGATGTCGAGCAGGTCGACGGGTGTGCCCATCGCCTCGAGCACGACCTTGGCGACGTTGGCATTCACCGCGGAACCCGTCCACGGATTGACGGCGAGCACGATGCCCTCACCCGTGGCGGGTGTGTCACCAGAGTCGGGCGCTTCGGTCGCGTCGGGCGTTGCCGCTGCGGTGCCGGCCGGAGTGTCGGCGGGCTCCACCTCGTCGTCCCCACAGGCCACCAGCAAGCCGCTGAGGGCCAGGCTGGCCGCGAGCAGCTTGATGCTGCGTCGATGTGTTCTCATGTTCGTAGGTTCCCCCTGTGATGTGCCAACGACCTGTTGGAGACGCTGGCTGATTGCTGTTGTGCGCACGAGGCGCCATGGTTGCAAAGGCGGCGTTCACGACCGCCGTTGGTCGTCGGGGCGGGTGCCCCATGCTTGCGTGATCCTGTCGAGCACGATCGCGAGCACGACGATACTCACGCCCGCCGCCGCACTCTGGCCGATCTTCTGGATCGGCTTGGTGAATCCTTCGTACGCGACCAGGCCCAGGGCGCCGGCGCCCACGAGTGCAGCGATGATCACGGTGGCGAGAACCAGCAGGATGGTCTGGTTGATGCCGAGCATGATCGATCGGAATGCAAGCGGCAGTTGCACCTTGAGCAGTTCCTGGCGCGGTGTCGCTCCGAAGGAGATGGCCGCCTCGCGAGGGGTGTACGGCACCTCGCGCAGGCCCAGGCTGGTGAGCCGCACGCACGGCGGCACGGCGTAGATCACGCAGGCCACCACGCCGGCGCCGCGGCCGGGGAGGAACAGCGCCACGACGGGGATGAGATACACGAAGGCGGGCAGCACCTGGGCGACGTCGAGGAACGGGCGAAGGGCGTTGTTGACGCGGTCGGACCGGCCGGCCAGCACCCCGAGCGGAAGAGCCACGATGACGCTGAGCGCGATGGCGACCAAGACCTGGCTCAAGGTGTCCATGGCCAGATCCCACATGTCGGTGCGACCGTCGCTGCCCCCCGGGATCGAGCCCATCGTCGCGATCACGGCCAGGCACGCTGCACAGCCGACGGCGAGGCGCCACCCGCGGCTCGCCCAGGCGATCGCGGCGACGGCCACCACCACGAGCAGCCACGGCACCCAGACGAGGAAGGAACGCAAGGGTTCCAGGACCTCGGTGACGAGGAAGTCGTTGATCGACTGCGTGCCGCCGATGATCGGCACCCCTGTGCGGGCATTGCGCTCCATCCAATCGACCACGTCGTTGATCGACCCGCTGATGTCGACGGTGAGACTGCTCGGGAAGGAGTCGGCGCCGAGCACGCGGCCGAGGGCGATGATCGCGACCACACCACCGACCACGCTCAAAGCGGCAGTTCGAGGGCTCAGCTTCGGTACCGGGAGCCGGAATCGAGAGACGCCGGTGGGTCGTTCACCGGTGCTGATCCGGTCGAGCGCGACGGCGAGCAGCACGATGGCGAGGCCTGGCACGAACGCTGCGCCGACATCGCCTTTCTGCAGGCCCTTCAACACCAGGTTGCCCAGGTCGGGGGCACCCAGGAGCGAGGCGATGACCACGACCGCGAACGCCATCATGATCACCTGGTTGAGGCCCAACAGGATGGTGCTGCGCGCCATGGGGAGCTGCACTTTCAGCAACTGCTGGCGCGGGGTGCAGCCGAACGACTCAGCGACCTCGTTCATGACCACCGGGACGTTGCGGAGCCCGAGGTGGGTGAGTCGCACGGCCACCGGCACGGCATAGATGACCGCAGCCACGACGGCCGGCGGGAACTGGATGCCGAAGAAGATGACGAGCGGGATCAGGTACACGAACACCGGCATCACCTGAGACGTGTCGAGGAAGACCCGTAGGACCTTCTCGGCTCGTGTCGACCGGCTGGTCCAGATGCCGAGTGGCACCCCGATCGCCATCGCGATCGCAACCGCCACGAGCATCATCGCGAGGGTGACCATGGCCTGATCCCACACGCCCAGCACGGCGACCATCAGCATCGCTGCGGCGCCCCCGACCGCGGCCCGCACGCCCGAGGTGCGCCATCCGATGGCTGCGGTGATCGCCATCACCCCCGGCCACCGGAGTCCTTCGAGAACGTCGATGCACGTCCGCACCGCCCAATCGATGGCATCGGCCAGCGGGTTGAAGAGACGCGTGAACAGCCAGTGTGTGTTGCTGTTCGCGACCGTCCACATGTAGCGGTCTCGGACCCACTTCTGCAGCCCGATGTCGAGCCACGAGGGCACGTCGTGACCGACCGCGACGGCGACGATGACGAGCGCTGCGAACAC
>JAYUSX010000407.1:0-3205 GCA_043755475.1 Actinomycetota bacterium | reverse complement strand
ATCGAGTGGGTGACGAACACCACCGTTGCCGGGTGGCGGTCGAGCAGCCGGGCCAGCAGGTCGCGCATCTCGGCGCGGGTGATCTCGTCGAGCGCGGCGAACGGTTCGTCCATCAGCACCAGCGGGGCTCCGAGCGCGAACCCGCGCACGAGCGCGACGCGCTGACGCATCCCACCCGACAGCTCGTGCGGATATGCATCCAGGAAGTCGATCAGTCCCACCTCGGCAAGGAGCTCGGTCGGGTCGGGGTGGTCCGCCGGCTGACGTCGACGGTTCACCTGCAGCAGCAGCCGTGCGTTCTCCGCCACGGTTCGCCATGGCAGCAGTCCGGGTCGCTGGGGGATCACCGCCACCCGCTTGGCGCCGCGCACCTCGGCCGGCGGCTCGCCACCGATCGTCACCGAGCCCGACGACGGTCGTTCGAGGCCGGCGATCATCCGCAGCAAGGTGCTCTTGCCGCATCCCGACGGACCGACCAGCGACACGAACGAGCCGGCCGCGATGTCGAGGTCGAGCTGCTCGACCACCGACAGGTCACCGAATCGCTTCGCCACGCCGCGGAGCTGTACGTCGACGCTCACCGCCATCACTCAGGACCGGTAGGGCAGGACGAGCCGCTCGATGTGCTTGGCGAGGACATCGGTCTCGACGTTCACCACGGCACCCACACCCTTCACGCCGAGCGTGGTGACGTGCGCTGTGTGGGGGATGACGGCCACGCGGAACGTGTCGTCGGTGAGGTCGAACGCCGTGAGGCTGATGCCGTCGACGGTGACCGAACCCTTCTCGACGAGGTACCGCATGTTGGCGGTGGGAATGCGCACCACCAGATCGGGGGCGGCCTGCACGATGGTGCCGGTGCAGTCGACGTGACCCAGCACGATGTGGCCCCCCAGGCGATCGCCGAGGGCCATCGGTCGTTCGAGGTTCACCCGGTCGCCCGCAGCGAGGCCGGCGATGGACGTGCGCGCCAGGGTCTCGTCGCTGATGTCGGTGCTCCACCACGACCTGCCGTCGTCGTCGGTACCTCGTTCGACCAACGTGAGGCAGCACCCGTTGACGGCAATCGAGGCGCCGAGATCGGAACCCTCGAGCACGATCGAGGCAGCGATCGTGAGACGGACGCCGTCGCCCCACTCGCCTGCCTGAACGCCGCGGTGCAGCACGGTGCCCAGTTCCTCGACGATCCCCGTGAACATCGACCCGAGTGTACGGACGCCCGGCGGTGGCCACCTCGTCGGACCGGGTCGGGTGTTCGAGCTGTCGTTGGGAAGCTGGCGCGCTGGGCGATAACATCGTTGCGTCCGTCAGGGACCTCTCCCGTCAGCGGGAGATCAAGCCTCTCGCGCGATGCCGACGCACCAACCGGTGCCGGCGACCTCCTTCTGGAAGGCATCACACATGGTCGACAAGAACAGCACCATCGGCGCGCACAAGCTGCACGACACCGACACCGGTTCCCCCGAGGTGCAGATCGCACTGCTCACGGCTCGGATCAACGAGCTCACCGAGCACTTGAAGAAGCACAAGAAGGATCACCACAGCCGCCGTGGGCTGTTGATGATGGTGGGTCGTCGCCGGCGCATGCTCGACTACGTGAAGAACATCGACGTCGCCCGCTACCGCGCTGTCGTCGCGGCGAACGGCCTCCGCCGCTGACGATCGGGCGGGTCAACCCGCCCGATCCGAGGAGCAGTCACCGCAGAACCGGACACGAACACGGACCCCTCACCGGGTCCGTGTTCCGCTTTTCTCCCAGCTCAGCACACGTGCCCGACCTCCCGGTCGCTGCGGTATCCGCCCGTTTCGGCACCCGCGCTGGTAGCCTCCCGTCGATACATCAACCGAGCGGATCAGTGGATCGGTTGTCAGTCGCCTCAGCCGAGGCTCCCTTGGGGGATCGTCCATCCGGACACCCGAGCGGTAGCAGGCTCGACCGTGCCGACTGGGAACCGGCCTCCGCTCCAACCGTCGAGGCGAGGGATACAACTCGCCCGACCGAAAGGAGCTCGACATGGCAGACGCCATTCGAGTGTCGGGTCCCGTTGCGGGCACCGACAAGACCCTCACGTTCGAGACCGGCAAGCTCGCGCTGCAGAGCCAAGGGGCCGTCGTGGCCAGCCTTGGACGCACCACCGTGCTCGCCACCGCGAACGCCGCCAAAGACGTCCGTCCGGGCACCGACTTCTTCCCGCTCACCATCGACGTCGAAGAGCGTGCGTATGCAGCGGGCAAGATCCCTGGCTCGTTCTTCCGTCGTGAGGGCCGGCCCACAGAGGACGCGATCCTCACCTGCCGCCTCACCGACCGCCCGTTGCGTCCGGCCTTCCCGGAAGGCTTCCGCAACGAGACCCAGGTGGTGCTCACCATCCTCGGCGCCGACATGGCGAACCCGCACGACGTGCTGAGCATCAACGCCGCCTCGGCAGCGCTCATGATCTCGGGCATCCCGTTCGACGGCCCCATCGGCGCCGTGCGCATCGCCCACAGCCAGACCGGCGAGTGGATCCCGCATCCCACCTACGAAGAGGGCGAGGCCAGCACCTTCGAACTCGTCGTGGCGGGTCGCCAGCTCGACAACGGTGATGTCGCGATCATGATGGTCGAGGCGGGCGGTACCGCCAAGAGCTTCGACTACTACGCCAACGGCGCCCCGAAGGTCGACGAGGCAGCCCTCGCCGGCGGCCTGGATGCCTGCAAGCAGTACATCAAGGAATCGATCGCGCTGCAGCGTCAGCTCGTCGCCTCGGTGATCGCCACGCACGGCCCGATCGTGCCGATGACCTACACGCCGCAGCTCGACTACGGCCAGGACGTCATGGATGCCGTCGCACCCGACGCGACGGCCCCGCTGGCCATCGCTGCGGCCATCGCCGGCAAGGCCGAGCGCAACGCCGCCACCGACGCCGTCGCTACCGCCGCGATCGCCAAGCTCGCTGGAGAGGGCGGCACCTTCGCCGGTCGCGAACGCGAGATCAAAGAAGCGGTGCGCAGCCTCACCAAGAAGGCCGTGCGCAAGCGCATCGTCGACGAAGGCGCCCGCATCGACGGCCGCGGTCCTCGCGACCTGCGTCCGCTGAGCAGCGAGGTCACCGTGCTCCCGACAGCGCACGGCACCGGCCTGTTCCAGCGTGGCGAGACCCAGGTGATGAACGTCGTCACCATGGCCATGCCGCGCATGAACCAGCTGATGGACACCCTCAGC
>JAYUSX010000406.1:0-8028 GCA_043755475.1 Actinomycetota bacterium | reverse complement strand
CAGGGTGGCAGGATCGAATCGTGCAGTCCGTGGGTGGCATGGTGCTGGTCGACACTGCGTCCATGGACGATCTCGACGGGGTGGACGTGCCGGTGGTGACGATGGTGGGCCTCCCGCGCGGGGTGCACCTCGATCTGCTCGTCGGGTGGGCCGCACGTACCGCGACGTCCTCGGACGACTATCACGCACCGCTGCGACGTCATGCGGCGAGCCTCGTCGCTCCGATGTCCGAGCTGGGGACGATCGCCCGCAGCGCGGCGCGAGCGGTCGAGCGAGGCGACACGATCGCCCTGGCCGAGGCCATGGACCGGACGTGGACGATTCGCCAAGCGTGTGCGCCGTTGCGGGCCGATCACGCAGCACTCGTCGAGCTCGTCCGTTCGACAGGGATGCACGCAACGACCCCTGGCTCGGGAGGGTCGGTGGTTGCCCCGTGCCTCGATGAGCGCGTGACCCTGGCGGCGATCGCCGCGCTGCGTGCGGCCGGGTGTGCGTACCTGCGCTGTGCGCTGGCGTGATCAGCGAGTCGGGCTGTGGCCCGACGCTGTCGACGTGTGGCTGGCCGTTGCGGCGAGCACGCCGAGGCCGACGAAGAGACTGCCCGAGACCCACCGTCGGATGAACGGCAGCGTTCGACCACGCAACAACAGGGTGCGCAAGCTGCTGGCGACCAACGAATAGGTGCCATTGAAGATCGTCGCGAGCACGACGAAGATCGCCCCGAGCACCAGGGCCTGGGTGAATGCCCGGCCCTCATCGGCGTGGATGAACTGGGGGAAGATCGACAGGAAGAACAGTGCCGTCTTCGGGTTCAGTGCGTTCACGATCACACCCTGCCGGAACGCACGGCGCATGCTGACGCCCGGCTGATCGGGGTCGAGTGGTTCGGGCGGATACATCAGCGTGCGAACTCCGGTGATGATGAGGTAGATCGCGCCGGCCCACTTCACCATGTTGAACGCCGACGCCGACGTCGCGATCACCGCGCTCAGCCCCGCGGCTGCGGCCATCACCTGGATGGCATCACCCACCTCGAGACCGGCGACCGCTGCGAGGCCCACCTCACGGCCATCGCTGACCGATCGGTTGAGGATGTACAGGATCGCTGGACCGGGGATGAGCAACAGGGCGATCGTGGCGGCGGAGAACGCGGCGATGGTGGACCAGTCGGGCACGTCGGTCATGGTACGGGACCGCCGTGAGAGGGCCAGGGTCGGTTTCGACGGGCGGCCGTGGGCCGAACGACCCGATTCGGGTCGGTGACGGCCGGGTGGCGATGTCGCCGCGTACAGTCACCGGCCATGAAACGCTCGGTGGTCGTCGCAAGCTGGGCCGTGCTCGCCCTTGCGATCATCGTCCTGGTGCTCACGGCCGATGCCGGCCCGCTCACGCCGGCCAAGGCGATCATCCTGGGCGCGGTCGAAGGGATCACCGAGTTCCTGCCGATCTCGTCCACGGGGCACCTCCTGGTGACCCAGCGCCTGCTCGACCTCGGAACGGGCAGTGGCAAGGCGGCCGCCGACACCTACGCAATCGCGATCCAGATCGGGGCGATCGTGGCCGTGGTGGCGGTGTCGTTCCGCCGTCTCGTCCAGATGGCCAACGGCGCGGTCGGTCGCGACCAGGTCGGCCGCGACGTCCTGCTGCGGCTGATCGTCGCCTTCGTGCCCGCCGCTGCGGTCGGCGTGGTGCTCGGTGACACGATCAAGGAGCGGCTGTTCGGTCCCTGGCCGATCGTTGCGGCATGGCTTGCCGGTGGAATCTTTCTGCTGTGGTGGCGGCCGGGCAATGGCGCGGGAGCGCTCGAACAGCTCACCACTCGCAATGCGGCGATCATCGGCTGCGCCCAGATCCTGGCCCTGTGGCCCGGCACCAGCCGCAGTCTGGTCACCATGATCGCAGCGCTCGCGATCGGCCTCAGCATGTCTGCCGCGGTGGAGTTCAGCTTCCTGCTCGGGCTGGCCACGCTGTCGGCGGCGACGGTGCTCGACCTCGCCAAGGACGGCAACACGTTGCTCGATCTGTATGGATGGCAGACGCCGCTGCTCGGCACGCTGGTCGCGTTCGTCACGGCGCTGCTGGCCGTGAAGTGGTTCGTCGCCTACCTGCGCACCCGGCCGCTGGCGATCTTCGGCTGGTACCGCATCGGCATCGCCGCGGTCACCGCGGTGCTGATCGCCACCAACGCGATCTGATCGATCGTCCCGCGGAGCCCGACCTCCGCGGTGCCAGTCGGTGGCCTGTCGGTGGCCTGTCAGTGGGGGAGTGTGTAGGTGTTCTCGAGCTCGTCCTGGATGACGGTCGCCAACGACGCGCTCGTATCGACGACGAGCTCCTCGTCGAGCACGCGGGTGCGGTAGCTCCAGCCGTCGGGGAGATCGAGCCGATCGCCGAGGTCGACGAGTGCCTCCTCGGTCAGCGTCGGGTCGACGCCCACGCAGTAGGCCTGCATCACGTACGCGACGGCATCGGCGTCGACCAGCTCGTAGATGCGCAACCCGGCGTCGAAGAAGAGGACGGCACCTCGGTTCACGTTGCGGATCGTGTAGGGGCCCGCCTGCATGGCGGTGCCGAGATCGAGCGTGGCGATGCGACGCATGGTCAGCCCGTTGAACTCGCGGAGCACCGGCTCGACGACGGCTACCTTCGAGCCGAATCCGTCGAGGGTCCAGTACCGCGGACCGTTGAGCTTGACGAACACGGCACCCATCTCACGAGCGATGGAGTTCGCGTCGAGCGTGTCCCACAGTTCCTGGGGGCATTCGTTCAACATCTGCGTGCCGTACACCTCGGCCTGCAGCCGATCGTCGCGGAGGAAGACGGCGAGCACCTCGCCGTAGCGCACGCCCCGCATGTCGGAGATGAGTCGAGGAGGAGAACTGGTCATCACGAACCCTTCACTGCCGGCCGCCCGGCATCTTGTGGCACATGTTATGTCATGACTGGCTCGCCGGCGGTCTGCGTCGTCATTCGGGTCGGGCGATCGCGGCCAGCACGTCCAGCCGTCCGGCGCGACGCGCCGGCCAGATGGCTGCCACAAGTCCGGCGACCAGCGTGGCCGCGATGACGATGACGATGGTGCCGACCGGCAGGGCGACCGACGTGACGCCCACCGATTCCATGCCACGGGTGCCGAGCACACCCAAGGGGATCCCGACCACGAACCCGAGCGTGGTCCCGAACGCAGCGACGATCAGCGACTCGCCGAGCACCGACAGTTGCAGCTGGCGACGCGTGGCGCCGACGGCGCGCAGCAGGCCGAACTCATGAGTGCGTTCGAACACGGCGAGGGCGAGTGTGTTGGTGATCCCGAGCACGGCGATCAGCACGGCGAACGCCAGCAGGCCGTACACCAGTCGGAGAAGTTGGTCGAGCTGGTCCTCCTGGGTGCGGCGGAACTCGGCCTGGTCCTGCAGTTCGACCTGCGGGAAGTCGTCGACGACCGCCGCGATCGCCTGGCGGGCGCGAGCGAGATCGGTGCCGTCGACGAGCTTGGCCCCGGCGAAGGCGTCGAGGCGCACCGCCGGATTAGCCGCTGCGAACACATCGAGGTCGACGATCCAGTTCGTGTTCGTGGCAGCCGCGTCGGCGAACACACCCACCACGGTCAGGGTCTGCGCCGCGCCGGTGCGCCATTGCACGTCCACGGTGTCGCCGACGGCCAGATCGAAATCGCGCGCCGGGTCTTCGTGTACCAAGAGACCGTCGTCGGCGAGGCCGGCGAACCCGCCCGTTCGGAGGTCGAGATCGACGATCTCGCCGAAGGAGTCGCCGTCGACGGCACCGACGGACCTGGTGCCGTCGCCCACCTGGAACGTGCCCGCACGAAAGGCGCTGACAGCCTCGATCTCCGGCAGTTCGCGCATCCGCTCGACCAGGGTGGGTGAGAAGCCCTGGAAGCCGACGCCGGTGACGAAGAAGTCGGCGGTGATCGACTGTCCCAGCTGTTCGGAGAGCGAGCGACTGAGCGATGCACCCACCACGCCGACGCCGCTGACCAGCGCGATCCCGATCATCAACGCGGAGGCGGTCGTCGCGGTTCGGCGCGGCGAGCGAGTGGCGTTCTCCTGCGCGAGGCGACCCGGCATTCCCATGAGGCGGCGAACAGGGATGCCGAGGACGCGCCCGACCCGGGCAGCGACGCCAGCGGCCAGGAGAGCGACTCCGGACAGCACGAGCGCTGCGCCGCCGGCGATGAGACCCACCGTGAGCGACAGCTCACCGGGTTTCGCGAAGACGCCGATGCAGTAGACCACGGTGCCGACGATCGCGATCAGCGAGCCGATGAACAAGCGGCGCAGCGAGCCCCGCCGCACGGGCGCGGCCTCGAGACGCATCGCTGCCACCGGGGGCACGCGCCCTGCCACGAGGGCGGGCGCGAATGTGGCCGCCATGGTGACGCCCACACCGACCACGATCGCAACGGTCACGGTCCGTGCCTCGATCACCGTGCCTGCACGCGGGAATCCGGCACCGCCGGCGTTGAAGATCACGGTCAGGACGCGAGCGACTCCGATCCCGCCGAGCAGCCCTGCACCGGTTGCGATCACCGCGATCGTCAGCGACTCGCCGAGGATCATGGTTCGTACCTGGCGACTGCTCGCACCGATCGCGCGGAACAACGCGAGCTCGCGCATTCGCTGGGCGACGATGATGCGGAACGTGTTGTTGATCAAGAACGCGCTGACGAACAGCGCGATCAGCGCAAACCCCAGCAGCACCCAGCGCAGGAGGTCGACCACGCTGCCGATGCGTTCCGCGGTGTCGCGGGCCACCTCGTCGCCGGTCACCACCTCGGCATCCGCGGGAAGCAGCACCTCGATCATCTCGCGGACGTTGTCGGCCTGGCCGCTGTCCAGACCGTCGTCCAGGGCGATGTCGATCGAGTCGTAGAGGCCGGGGGAACCGAGCACTTCCTGCGCGGTGATCGGATCGAACGCAGCGATGGTGGCGCGCCCGGCGACCGCGTCGTCGTCGCCGAGACCGTTGGTGCCCACCATGGTGAACTCACGCACACCCTCGGCCACCGCCACGCGCACCGTCTCGCCCACCTGGGCGCCGATGCGATCGGCCGTGGTCGCGTCGAGCGACACCTCGTCAGGTCCCGATGGCGCGGTTCCGGAACGCAGTTCGCGCCCGCCGATGAGGCCGGTACCGGTCCACGACACGCCGAGCTGAGGACCGCCGCGAGCGGGGACCGGCTCGCCGTCGGCGTCGAGTATCACGGCCGGTTCGTCGAGGTTCGGTTCCACCGCGACCACACCGGGCACGCCGGAGATGCCGTCCGCGAGCGACGCGGGCACCGGGCTGCCGCCGCCACCCCGTCCGAACGCGGTTGCGCCGCGCACTCGCAGGTCGATTCCCTGGTCGAGTTGGGCGAACAGCTGGTCGAACGCTCTGCGGAAGCTGTCGGTGAGGATGAAGGCGCCGCTGACGAACGACACGCCGATCACGATCGACAGCACCGTCAACACGATGCGCGCCCGTCGAGCCACGAGCCCCCGGAACGTCAATCGCGCCATCATGCTGGGCGAACCTACTGGTGCTCGTCGACGAGTACCGATCGCGGGAGCAGTCGTGTCGCTTGCGGCGCCCGGGATCGCCTGTCCCGCCGCGCCCGCCCGGGCACGTTTGTGCGCGGACGCGTCGATACGACGCGAAAGTGAGCAAACGTGGCGGTGCTGGTTGCGCGTTTGTGCGCGGACGCGTCGATGTGACGCGGAAGTGACCAAACGCCGGCGGGGGTCGATCGAATTGGCGGTACGAGCGTTCCGTCGACGGCGTGCGGTCTCGCTAGCATGCGGCCGTGACGATCACCGACTTCACGATGGGCTGGTTCGATCTCGGCGGTCGCAATGCCATTGTCACGGGTGGCAACACCGGTCTCGGGCAGGCGTTCTCGCTGGCGCTCGCGACGGCAGGGGCCAACGTGTTCGTGCCCAGCCTGGCCGACGACGACGGGTCGACCCGGGCGCTCGTCGAGGCTGCAGGCGCCCGCTACGAGTTCATGGAGGCCGACATCACCACCGACGGGGTGCCGGCCCAGGTGATCGCAGCCTGCGTCGAGCGTCTCGGCTCGGTCGACGTCCTGATCAACTCGGCTGGCATCTGCCCGCTTGGTGAGGTGCTCGAATTCGGTCGCGACAAGTGGGATGCCACCGTGGCCGTCAACCTCACCGCGGCGTTCGAGATGAGCTTCGAAGCGGCGAAGGTGATGGTGCCGCAGCGCGGCGGCAAGATCATCAACATCTGCTCGATGTTCAGCTTCCTCGGCGGGCGCATGTCGTCGGCGTACTCGGCCACCAAGCACGGCATCGCCGGGCTCACGAAGGCCTACTGCGACGAACTCGCCGAGCACAACATCCAGGTGAACGGCATCGCTCCCGGGTACTACGCCACGGCGATCACCACCGCCACGCGCAGCAACCCCGACACCAACCGCAAGGTCCTCGAGCACATCCCGGCGGCGCGTTGGGGAGAGACTGTCGACCTGATGGGAACCGTGGTCTTCCTCGCCAGCCGGGCCAGCGACTACGTGAACGGCCACGTCCTGGCAGTGGACGGCGGCTACCTCGTCCGCTGAGGACCAGGGAGCGAGCACCTCATGTCCGGCCCGTACCTGATCGGCGTCGACTGCGGTACGCAGAGCGCGAAGGTGGTCGTGTACGACGCCGCCGGCAACGCTGTCGCCCGCGGCCAGCAGATGCTGCGCCCGATGGATCGCCCTCGTCACGGCGTGGTCGTGCACCCCGACGACGATCTGTGGACGTCGATCGCGTCGGCCAGCCGCCAAGCGCTGGCGGCGTTCACCGGCGAGCCCTCCGACATCGCGGCCGTGGGTATCTGCCCCATTCGCTGCAACAAGGCGTTCCTCCGCGCCGACGGTTCGCTGGTCGAGCCGGTGATCAGCTGGATGGACGACCGCGCCTATCGGCCGTACGTGCCCGACGATCCGGAGTTCGTCTTCGCGACGACGTCGTCGGGGTACGTGGCTCACCGATTCACCGGCCGGTTCCGCGACACGGCAGCGAACAACATCGGCCTCCAATGGCCGATCGACAGCGACACGTGGCAATGGAGCGACGATCCGGCGCTGTACGAAGCGTTCGCGCTCCGTCGCGACCAGTTGTTCGAACTGCAGCTACCGGGCGAGGTGATCGGTGGCGTGACCGACGAAGCGGCGGCTGCCACCGGCATCCCTGCGGGACTGCCCGTGGTGCAGACGGCGAACGACAAAGCGGTCGAGATGCTCGGGTCTGGGTCGTTGGGGGAGACCACGGCGCTGGTGTCCCTCGGCACGTACATCGCGGCGATGGTACACGGGCACGAGAACCACAGGCACCCGACCAGCTTCTGGACCAACTTCGCCTGCATCCCGCACCGCTACCTGTATGAGAGCAACGGGGTGCGCCGGGGCATGTGGACCCTCACCTGGTTCCTCGATCTGCTGGGTGACGAGGTGGCCGAGCGGGCCGTGTCTCTGGGGTTGACTCGCGAGCAGTACATCGAACGCGAGGCGGCTCAGGTGCCGGCCGGGAGCGACGGATTGATGACCGTGCTCGACTGGTTGGCCACCACCGACAAGCCGTTTCGCAAGGGCATGATGCTCGGCTTCGACGCCCGCCACTCTCGCGGTCACATGTACCGATCGATCCTCGAGGCGATCGCGCTCACCATGAAGCATCACGTCGATGCGATGTGCGACGAGCTCGGGATCGCGCTCACCGAGATCGTGGTGTCGGGTGGCGGCTCCAACAGCCCGTTGTTCATGCAGATCTTCGCCGACGTGTTCGGCATTCCCGCCTCGCGCAGCGTCGATGGCGGGGGAGCGAGCCTCGGCTCGGCGATGTGTGCGGCGGCAGCGGTCGGGCTGTTCCCCGACATCGAGACCGCCGCTGCTGCGATGGCCAAGGGCCGGGAGACGTTCGCTCCCGACGCATCGAACGCTGAGGTGTATGCCCGAATGGGCGACACCGTCTACCACGACATCCGCAGCCACACCGATGCCCTGTTCGAACGCGCCTACCC
>JAYUSX010000405.1:0-3215 GCA_043755475.1 Actinomycetota bacterium | reverse complement strand
CTGAGTCGACCTCGAGGGTCACTGACTCGATACCTGAATCGCTGGCGTGGGCGAGTCCACGCTCCATCACGTGGACGATCCAATCCGACGTCGCGTCGGGCATCACGATCGGGTCGAGTTGGGTCTCATCACCGAACGCCGTGGCGATCACTGCGGCGACGGGGAGACCTCGGTCATCGAACCAGAAGAGCTGACCGAGACGGTCCGTCGACCGCGTTCTCTGTCCCCACCACCACTGCAGTTCGGCTGGTTCGTACAACCCCGCTGTCGGATGAACAATGCGAATCCGACGCAGCAGCGTGGTGACCGCGTCGAGATACTCAAGACCAGTTCGAAACTCCTGTCGCGCTCCTCGCATCGGGGGCGACGCTACGGCAGCCACATCGTCTCTCCAGCCTGACTTTCCGCGCCGAGCATCGGCGGGACCCTGCGTCAACTGAGGGATCGCGGTCGCCGGTCAGGACGTCGCGTCGCCCCCGGCACGATTCGAACGTGCGACGTTCGGAGGGGCTGACGGCGTCGACATCTCTGCGAGCGCGAGGACCGTGCGCCAGTTGCGCGAGGTCGAGATGCCGTCGTCGAACTTGGCGAGCGCGGCCGTGAGTCGAGACCTGCCTTGGCCGAACGGCAGGTCGAGGTACACCTCGCGGCCGTGCACCGTGAGGCCTTCCGGAGCGAAGGAGTCGAGGTCGAGGTTCGGCAGCACACCATCCTTCGGACCGAAGGTGACGACGACTCTGGTGGGATCGTCGCGCTCGTAGGGATTCGCAGCGACGATCGCCGACATCTCGACGCCCGTCCGTGTGAGCACCGGTACGTCGATCCCACATGTCTGCCGGATCCGTTGCCTGATCGTCTCGGCCAGCTGGCTTCCTGATCGTGACGTCGCGAACACCACGTTTCCGCTCTGGAGGTAGGTCTCGACAGCGGTGTGACCCAGCGACTCGACCGCAGCGCGCAGATCGGCCATCCTGAGGCGGTTCTTGCCCCCGACGTTGATCCCTCGCAGCAACCCGACAACGCGCATGGCTCAGTATCGGGTGGCATCGCCTGGAGCGTGCGGTCGGATCGCAACGACTCTCGTACATCTGAATGCGTGATACGGAGCAGGCTCCTGAATCACGTCGCCCGTGCTCAGTCGCCGTCAGGGCGGTCGACGAGCGCGATCAACCGCTTGGGTGCGAGCACGCAGAAGCTCTCGGTCAGCAGTTCGCGGACCTCGTCCCAGTCGGTGTCGTCATCGAGCTTCACACCCATTGCATCGCGGCCCCACCCGAGCGTGATGAACGGCGGACCAGCGTGACGAAGCACCTCCAGCTCCTCGCCTGCCGATCGAAAGGTGAGCACGACGAACGAGTCGGCCCCCACCTCGATGCCGAGGACATGCGCGAAGGTCCGTTTGCGCACCATCCACCGGGTGCCCACCCATGCAGGCTCCTCGTACGCGTCGGGCAGGCGAAGACACAGGGTCCTCAGCCTGTCCTCGATCTCCGGGGGCACGTCGCCGGTGTAGCGAGGTCTGCTCTCGGCCATCGCCCGAAGCTCTCGCGTCGCCTTGATCGAGACCGGCGCGGACGACTCAGGCGTCGACGAAGTTGGCGGCGCGCTTTTCGAAGTTCGACATCACGGCCTCGACCTGGTTCGGCTTGCCGATGAGGATTCCGATGACGCGGCGCTCGTCGGCGAACTGTGCCTCGGCCTTGTCGTGCAGGAGCCCGTTGATGAGCCGCTTCGCGCCTCGCACCGCATCGGGGCTGCGGCCGGCGATCTCGGCGGCCATGGCCATTGCATCGTCGTAGGGCGTGTCGGACAGCTTGGTGGCCAGACCGAGCGCGAACGCCTCGCGACCATCGAACACGCGAGCCGTGAACACGAGCTCCTTGGCGACGTCGGCACGCACCAGCTGCGACAGGGTGAGCGTTCCGGTCATGTCGGGCACCAGACCCCAGTGCACTTCACGCACGCTCAACTGCGTGTCGGGGTGCACGATGCGGATGTCGGCGCCGAGCGCGATCTGGATGCCACCACCGAGCGCGTGACCGTGCACCGCAGCGATCACCGGCACCGGGATCTCCTGCCACACCCAGCTCACCTGCTGGCCGAGATGGGTGATGCGACCGGGCTTCATCGATCCGGGGCTGCCTTCGTTGTCGCCGTTGTTCGCTCCCGCGTCACCACCGCCGGCCATCGCGCTGAAGCTCGAGAAGTCGAGTCCGGCGCAGAACGAACCGCCCTCGCCGCTCAGCACCACCACGCGCACTCCGGGTTCCGTCTTCAGTCGTTCGCCCGCTTCGGCGAGCGCGGAGAACATCGCACCGTCGAGCGCGTTGCGCTTGTCGGCGCGGATCATCTTCACATCGGCGATGCCGTGCGAGATCGAGATGTGGACGCGGCCTGCGAGCTGACTTCCAGATTCATGAGCGGACATGAACGGCAGTTTGGCACCTCAACCCTTCGTGGCTTGCAGCGTGTAGGTCGCCGCCAGTCGTTCGGGGCGCTCACGCAAGCGGAACTCACCGTGCTCGTCCTGCACCATCTCGTCGCCAAACGGGTTCCACGGCACCGAGTCGTGCTCCTCGAACATCGTCAGCTGCAAGCCAGCGCCCCACAGCGCATTGACGATCTCGGCCATGCCGTGGTTGAAGCTGACGATGTCGGGCGATGCCAGTTCCCCTCCATGGGCGACGTACGTGGTGGTCTCGCTGAACTGCGTCCCGCCATCCACTTCGAAGTACGGGTACTCCACGACCAGCAGCTGATCCGGTCGCGGATCGCACAACGACCACAGCATCGGGTGACCTTCCCGGATGAACAGCCGACCGCCTGGCCGCAGCAGATCGGCCACTACCTGCGCCCATCGCCGAACGTCGGGCAACCAGCACAGCGCGCCGATGCCGGTGTACACCAGGTCGAATCGCTCCCGCCCGATCGCCTCGACGGCCGAGTACACGTCACTGCACGTGTACTCGATGTCGTACCCACAGTCGACCGCCAGCTGTCGGGCCACCTGCAGTGCAGGTTCGCTGAAGTCCAGCCCACTCATCCGCGCGCCCAGCTTGGCGAGCGAGACGGTGTCGGTGCCGATGTGGCACTGCAGGTGCACGGCGTCGAGGCCGGCGATGTCACCGAGTCGAGGCAGGTCGAACCGGACCACCTGTGACAGGTGCTGCGGATCGTGATGCTCCGGTAGCCCGTAGCCGACCTCGTGATGCGGC
>JAYUSX010000404.1:0-8039 GCA_043755475.1 Actinomycetota bacterium | reverse complement strand
CACCGACCCGCACCTCGGCAAGCTGATCTACGTCCGCGTCTACTCCGGCAAGCTCTCGGCGGGCTCGACCGTGGTGAACTCGGTCAACGGTCGCAAGGAGCGGATCGGCAAGGTCTACCAGATGCACGCCAACAAGCGTGAGGAGATCGCGTCGGTCGGCGCCGGTCAGATCGTCGCGGTCATGGGCCTCAAGGACACCAAGACCGGGCACACCCTGTGCGACCCGCAGAACCCGGTCATCCTCGAGTCGATGACGTTCCCGGCCCCGGTCATCGAGGTCGCGATCGAGCCGAAGACCAAGAACGACCAAGAGAAGCTGGGCAAGGCCCTCTACTCGCTGTCCGAAGAAGACCCCACCTTCCGGGTGCGCACCGACGAAGAGACCGGCCAGACCGTCATCTCCGGCATGGGCGAGCTCCACCTCGAGATCCTGGTCGACCGCATGATGCGCGAGTTCAACGTCGATGCCACCGTCGGCAAGCCGCAAGTGGCATACCGCGAGACGATCACCAAGGTCGTCGAGTCGGTCGAGTATCGCCACATCAAGCAGTCCGGTGGTTCCGGTCAGTTCGCCGTGGTCAAGATCTCGCTCGAGCCGAACCCTGGCAAGGGGTACGAGTTCGCTGACAAGATCAGCGGCGGCCGCATCCCGCGCGAGTACATCCAGCCGGTCAACCAGGGCATGCAGATGGCGCTCGATTCCGGAGTGCTCGCCGGCTACCCCACGGTCGATGTGAAGGCCTCGCTGGTCGATGGCCAGTACCACGACGTCGACTCCTCCGAGATGGCGTTCAAGATCGCCGGTCAGATGGCGTTCAAGAAGGCCGCCGAGATGGCCAAGCCGGTGATCCTCGAGCCGATCATGTCGGTCGAGGTGGTCACCCCCGAGGACTACATGGGCGACGTCATGGGCGACCTCAGCAGCCGTCGTGGGCGCATCGAGGGCATGGAGGCACAGGGCAACGCCCAGGTGATCCGTGCCTCCATCCCGCTGTCGGAGATGTTCGGATACTCGACCGACCTGCGCTCGCGCACCCAGGGCCGAGCCACCTACACGATGCAGTTCGCGCAGTACATGGAAGTTCCGCCGAACATCGCAAGCGACATCATCAAGCGCGTCCGCGGCGAGTGATCGCACGCCGAGGCGCGCCGAGACGGCGTGCCTCGGCAACGCTTCTCGCACATCACGGCCCGGCTTCCTTCGAGGGAGGCCGGGCCGTGTCGCGCCCGGACCCGGGTCAGCCGTCGTCGGCGACGAGCGTGATCGCGTCTGCGCATGCCGTGGGCAGCTCGGCCGCTCTGCCGGCGACCTCTGGCGCAGGGGAGCGTTGCTCATCCGCGCGCCATGCATCGAGGTACGGCGCCGGCCACACCTCGCCGCGGCGCACCTGCCACTCCGGCTCCGGGCACGTCCACGAGATGCCCAGATGTGTGTGGCACTCGGAATTGCGGGCATTGCCCGATGCGCCCATCACACCCAGTGGTGTCCCGGGGGCCACGGGATCGGCCCGAGCGACGAACACCTCGCCCAGGTGGGCGAGGTAGTAGCGCACGCCGTCGTCGCCCACCATCGACACGAACAGCCCGCCGCGTGTGGCGGGGTCGTCGACGACCGGGTCCCAACGGTCCATGGTGCTCACCTCGAGCACCGCTCCCGATGTCGGTGCGACCACGATCGCCCCGCACCCGAACACGTCGACCGCCGGATAGTCGTGGTGCGTGGTGCCGTAGCTCACCTCGCGACCCACGAAGGGGAACACGTACACCGGCACGACGGGCGGTGGAGCAACGGTGGTCGTTGACGCGGCGGTGGTCTCCGCGCCGTTTCCTGTGGTCTCTGCTGTCGCCGCCACGGGGGGCTCGACCGTGTCAGGTGCCGCTGCGGTGGAGTCCGGTGCAGCCGTCACCTGGGGGCGCGGCACCTGCGTCGTCGCGGGGGCGGATCCTTCGTCGGCGCATCCGATCAGTCCGACCAGGACGAGCCACGACGCCCCGAGTGCACGAGCGACTGCACGAGGTCGTTGTGCCACGGCACCAGTGTTGCAGTCCGGAGCGTCCCAGGCAGGTGAGCGAGGCGAGGTACATTCCCGATCGTGAAGACCGTCGTGCCTCTGATTCGTCGGCAGATTCGGCGGCGCGCCGCGGCGGGCGTGTTGGTCGTGGCCTCGATCGCTGCCGGGTGCTCGTCGGCCGACGACGGTGCGGTGACGACCGCGACCGCTGCGCCGGCGGCGGCCACCTCGCTCGCACCCGACACCACAACCGATGCATCGGCCGCGACCACGTCGGTGGCTCCTTCCCCGACGGTTGCCACGACGGTTGCCACGACGGTCGCTCCGACGGTTGCCACGACGACCACCATCGGTGTGCCGGTCGCATCGGGTCCGTGCGCGTTCACCGCGCCTGGCACGTCCATCACCTACGTGCTCGATGGCCGTCTGTACGAACTCGCGGCGGACGAGCTCGAGGCGACGTGCCTCGCCGAGCTGAGCGGTCCCGTCTCCGGGCCGGTCACGTGGTCGCCGGCCGGTGACCAGGTGCTGCTCGGTTCCGATCTCGTGATGGACGCGAACGAGATCCGAGAGACCGGTTACCTCGCGGAGAACTCGGGTGTGCGGTGGTCGTATCCGAGCGGCAAGGCGCTGATCGCTCCGGCGGTGAAAGACGGTGCCCTGCTGTGGCGCAGCTCGGCCAACGAGAACAACCGCATCGACGTGAGCTTCCTCGCCCACACCGATGTTGCTGCGTATCACCCCGCCGGCAAGAACATCCTGGCCGCAGGGATGGGTTTCGACGGTGTCGCCGGCGTGTACCTCGCCAGCAATCGCGGCGAGAACGCACGAGTCGTCGCGACGCTCGACGACCCATCGACCTCGATCACCGAGATCGTTGTCGACGTGAGCGGGGTGACCACGTACTTCGTCCACGACCACAACGACATGCGCCACATCCATCAGCTCTCGCTGGAAGGGCTGCAGTTGATCGACGTGGCGACCTCCGACGATCAGGTCGGTCGATTGACTCTCGGCACGTTCTACGGATCGAGGCTGGCGTACCGCGAGGGTGACTGCTCCGGCGTCGTCCGGACCGAGTTGGCCAACGGCCTGAGCGGCGACGTGATGTCGTCGCCTGAGCTCGAGAACCGATCGGTGACTCCGGTGGGATGGCTCGACTACGAGCGCCTGATCGTGGCCGTGCGCGACACGGGGTGTGAGGGCCCTGCGGAAGTGTGGCTGATGAACACGAACGGACAGGTCCATCAGGTGCTCGGAATGGTGGAAGCGGTCTCGGTGCGATCCGTGCTCGAGAACTTCGGTGAGTTGCCGAACGACATCAACGCCCAGGCGCCTGGTTGATGACCTCCACTGCGGCCCGGTCGGGCCGCTCTGAGGGAGATGAAGCGGTGGATCAGCCCACGGCCGTGTCGAAGGTGAGGTCTGACTCGCGGGCCTCACGTGACGCGAGGAATCCGAGCGCCACGAGCACGATCAGCATCGCGACGCCCTGAACGAACGTCACCCGCTGGCCGAGGAACGCCCACGCGGTGATCGTCGCTCCGACGGGCTCGGCCTGGATGAGGAGCGACGAGACCGACGAATCGACTCGCGGATGAGCCCAGGCAACCAACCCATGACCGAGGATGCCTGGGCCGACCGCGAGCAGGATGACCCACCACCATCCGGCGCCGCTGACCTGGCCGAGGTCGGCACCCATCACGATCACGACGACCGAGACGGTCAGTGCGCCGGACCCAGATGTGACGCACATGAAGCGCACGGTCTCCACGTTGCTGCGAACCCGTTTGCTGAGCAGCAGATACGCCACCCACATGAGCAGGGAGACAACCGCCCAGAAGTAGCCGGTCGCGGTCGTGTCACCGGAGTCGGTCTCGGAGGCCGCCAGCACTGCGACCACCGCGCCGCCGACCGCGACGAACGCGCAGCCGACCTTGAACGCGTCCGGTCGTTCACCCAGGAAGCGCACCGCGATCGGCAGCGCGACGACGGGGGTCAAGGAACCGATCACCACGGCGATGGCGATGTTCACGTACTCGAGGGAGATGAAGAAGGCACAGATGTTCAGCCCGAAGAGCACTCCGAGCGGAGCGACGCGGCGGACGTCGGTCCAACTGGGGAATCGACGTGTCACCACGACGACCACGACCATGACCGCCGTTGCCACCCACATCCGCCAGAACGACAGGACCTCGCCGCTGGCACCGGTGGATCGGCCGAGCACGCCGCCGAACGACCAGAGCGCGCTCGCCGACAAGACCGCTGCGACGCCGATGCCTCGTCGGGTCGGTCCGCCCAGATCGCTGGGAAGAACCTGATTGGTGGAGGTGCTCACGGCGGCATCCAGCCGAAGCTACCCGCGTGCCTCCGGCCGACGCCCGCAACTCGAACGATTCGGTTCGCGGGCGTTCGGCCGGGCGCTCGCCGTGGCGGTGGCGTGACACGTGTGACCGAGCCGACCGGCAATACTGTCGGCCATGGCTGCACAGGTTCCTCAGCGCCGCTCCGCTGACCCGCCTGGTTCGTCGTCGGTGCACGCAGCGTCGGCGCGGCCGACGCGCAAGCTCGGCCGCCCGCCGCGCGTCAAGGCGCACGACACGCGTCGACGGATCCTCGACATCGCTCGTGGGGTGTACGCCGAGCGGGGCTACGAGGCCGCGACGAACAAGGAGATCGCCGACCTCGCGTTCATGACCACCGCCGCGCTGTACTACCACTTCCCGTCGAAGCGCGACCTCTATCTGGCGGTACACGAAGACGCCCGCGACCGGGTGTACACCCGATTCGAGGAGGTGCTCGACCCCACCCAGTCGTTCACGGATCAGTTGCTCAGCATCCTGATGGCGACCCACCATCTGAACGCCGAGGACCCGACCCTCGCCCAGTTCCTCGCCGCAGCGCGCACCGATATGAAGCGCCGGATGGATCTGCAGCAGGTGCTGCTCGAGCGGGCGAACCATCGCGATCAGTTCTTCGAGCGGATCATCGACGCCGGAGTCCGTTCGGGCGAGATCGCCCCCGAGAACCGCCCGTTCGTGCAGGTGTTCATCACCGCTGTCATCGCCGGCATGACCGACGCGCTCAGCGACGACCAGGCGGTCCACCTGCGCGCGATCGAAGCGGTACGGGCGGTGTTGTCCGGTGACCTCGTGCAGCCGCCGAAGGCCCGCCGCAAGCGCGCCAGCTGACCTCGCGGGGAAATCTAGGTTCCGGCGCGCAACAGAACGCGCACCACGGAGGTCCTGTGGCCGATGGCATCGATGGAGGCGACGTGGAGGATGGCCGGTGAGGCGGCGGTGGTGACACCGTCCGACCTCGACGCGCTCTACCGCGAGCAGGCGTTGCCGATGACCCGGCTCGCGCACGCGATCGTGGGCTCGAACGCCATCGCCGAAGAACTCGTGCAGGACGCCTTCGTGCGGCTCGGTCGGCAGCCGGCCGGTCGCGTGCGGGAGCCGGTGCCGTATCTGCGGACCACGGTCGTGAACCTGAGCCGCAACTGGGTGCGCCGCCAGGTGGTGGCCCGCCGGGCGCCGATCCGGCCCGACACAGCGAGCCTCGGCGAGCCCGACATGGATGCCACCTGGGCGGCGGTGTGCCGCCTGCCCGTGAAGTACCGGACCGTGCTCGCGCTGCGCTACTACGAGGACCTCCCCGACGACGAGATCGCCGACGTGCTCGGCGTCCGTCGCGCCACGGTCCGCTCGCTGGTGCACCGTGGCCTCGAATTGATGCGGAAGGAGTTGGCATGAGCGAGGTCCTCGACGCCCCGGGCCCCCTGAGCGACGACGAATTGGACCGTCGGCTGCGCACGACGTACGCGCGGGTGGCAGCGACGACTCGTCTCACGCGCGGCGCCCACGAATCGACAGTGAGCCGTCCGTCACGGTTGCTGCGCGTGCCCATCGCGCTCGCGTCGGTGGTGCTGCTGGTGGGGCTCGGCGTGCTGGTCGCGCAGAGGCGCGACGACGTGGCCGGCCGTGGCGAAGGGCCGCGGTGGGCGCTGGTGCAGCTGTTCCAGTGGGGCCTGCTCGAGGTCCGGCCGTATGACGCGACCGTCGATGGACTCGGCCCGCAGCGCGGCGACGTCGTGCGCTACGGGCGTGGCGATGCGGTGTTGAGCGTGATGTCGTTGCGTGACGCGACGATCGACGACGACCGCCTGATCGATGACGTCGTGTCCGGCGCGCCCTCCGTGCTGGCGACACCAGACGGACGGTTGGCGGTGCGCCGGTTGAGCGGCGACCTGACGCTCGTGGTGCGCATGGTCGGTGACACCGACGCCGAGCACGCGCCCGACCTCGTGCAGCTCGCCCGCTCGGTGGTGACCGTCGGCGAGGCGGCGTGGGCACGTGCCCGACAGCGCCAGGGCTTCGCGTTCCTGGGACCCAACGAGCCGCCGATGGTCGTCGACCTCGGTGACGGCGTCGAGATTGAGCGGGTCGTCATCGGCTCGTTGCGCAGCGGCGCGTCGGCGGCCTACCGCACGGGCGTCATCACCTACATCGGAGTGGCGGCAGTCTCCGAGGATCCTCGCGTCGACCTCTTCGGCGCCGCCGACCGCCCGATCGTGTTGCGTGCCAGCCCGACGGTGGCCTCGGTCGCGATCGATGGAGCGGACGTGGCGCTCACGCCGGTCACCGACACGGATTCCGGCGTGACCGTCGGCTGGGCAGCCGTGCGGCTCGAGGCCGGTACCCGCGTGGTGGTGGGGCGAGACGCGGCCGGCACGGTGGTGTCCGAGGATCGCGTGTCTGTGCCCTCGACCGACGGAGGGGAGCTGCCATGACCCGCCGACGCATCCGCTATCTCGTCTCCGCAGCAGTGCTGTTCGCATCCTGTGGTGGGGACGAGGAAGCCGGTCGCCGCGACCCGCTGACGTCGTCGTTCGACCTCCCGAACGGAGCGGAGCTGATCTACACCTCGGACGTCGCCGGGCTGCCCCCCTCCGCCCCCGGCGAATCGAGGCAATTCGGTCTGTACCTCGGTCCGACCTGTCTGCTCGCCGGACTCGACCAGTCCTTCAGCGACTGCATGTCACCGCTGCCGAGCGAGGGCACGACGATGATCGACGGCGGCGTGCACGATGATGTGTCGCTCGTCTGGCTGGTCACCGGCGATACGGAGGTGACGACGGCGCGCTTCTGGTTGCTCGACGGCACGACCGTCGATCGGGCGCCGATCCTGGCGGACGGGTGGGACGACCCGCCGATCGTGTTCGGTCACGCCGTCGCGACGAACGAGATCGTCGGGATCGAGCTGCTCGATGCCGAGGGTCGCGTCCTGGCAGCGTTGTCGGTCGGCCCGTACGCGTGACTCAGACGCCGGCGCGCTGGCGGACGCGGGGCTTGGTGAACTGCATGCAGCCGTCGTCCAGGGGGGCCTTGCGGAACATCTTCTTGTCCCGTGTGTAGTTCTGCGGGTTGATCCATGGCTCACGGTCGCCCTGCTTCGGGAACCGGTGCATCACTCGCTGCATGTAGCCGGCGGAGAAGTTGTCGATCCACGGGCGTTGCGGCATGCCCGCGTCGGACGGGCGCAGTCGCGGCGTGCATTGAACGGTGCCGGTGCCGCGCATGTGGTTGAGCAGACGGCAGACGTATTCGCTCGTGAGATCGGCGCGCAGTGTCCACGAGGCGTTGATGTACCCGAACGACGACGCCAGGTTCGGGATGTCGGAGTACGCGAACCCCTTGTAGGTCCAGGTCTTGGCGAAGTCGACCGGCTCCCCATCAACCACGAAGTCCATCTCCCCGAGCGTCACCAGGTTGAGGCCGGTGGCCGTAACGATGATGTCCGCAGCCAGTTCGGTACCTGAGCGCAGCCGGATGCCTGTCTCGGTGAAGGTGTCGATCTCGTCGGTCACCACCGACGCCTTGCCCGACTTGATGGACGTGAAGAGATCACCGTTGGGGACCAGACACATACGTTGGTCCCACGGGTTGTACGAAGGTGTGAAGTGCGTCGCCACGTCGTAGTCGGGGCCGAGTGCTTTGGTGACGCGACCGATGAGGGTGGTCTTGA
>JAYUSX010000403.1:0-21665 GCA_043755475.1 Actinomycetota bacterium | reverse complement strand
GAGCGCCGGCCGACACCAGGCCTGGGAGGCGGGTGAGCACCTCGCGCAGCATCGCCTGGAGCTCGATTCGAGCCACGTGCATGCCCAGGCACAGGTGCGGCCCTCCCCCACCGAAGGCCATATGCGGGTTCGGCGTGCGACCCACATCGAACCGGTCGGGTCGCTCGAACACATCCTCGTCGCGGTTGGCAGAGCCGTAGAACACCATCACCTTGTCGCCGGCAGTCAGCGGTTGGCCACGCAGCACGGTGTCGTGCATCACCGTGCGACGGAAGTGCACCACCGGCGTGGTCCAGCGCAGCATCTCCTCCACAGCCGTCGGCACGAGCGACAGATCGGCCGACAGGCGTGCGTACTGACCAGGATGATCGAACAGTGCCTGCAATCCCGCTGCCAACAGGTTGCGGGTGGTGTCGCCGCCGGCATTCACCAGCAACAGGAAGAACCACTGCAGCTCGCCGTCGGTCAGCCGGTCGCCGTCGACCTCGGCCTGCACGAGCGCGGATGCGATGTCATCGCCAGGGTTGGCGCGCTTGTGCTCGGCCACCGACTGGGCGTAGGAGAGCATCTCGAAGATCGCCATCGCCTTCTTCTCCGGCGGCGCGACCGCGTCGTCGGTGGTGTGCATGATCTCGGTCAGCTCGTACAGCCGCTCGCCATCGGCCCGTGGGATGCCCATCAGTTCTGCGATCAACGCCGAGGGCAGCCGTCCTGCGATGTCGGCGACGAAGTCGCACTCGCCACGACCGACGACGTCGTCGATGATCTCCGTCGCCATCTCGGCGATGCGATCGGTGAGCAGGAGCGAGTTCTTCGGCGTGAACCCACGACTGACGAGCAGCTTGAACCGGTCGTGCTGTGGGGGGTCCATGTTGAGCATCATCTGCCGTCCGGCGGCGAGGCCCATCTCGTCGGGCTCGGCCAGCATCGTGCCGCGCTCGTACGAGCTGAACGTGCCCGGCTGACGACTGACCGTGCGGATGTCGTCGTACTTGGTGATCGCCCAGAAGCCGGGCCCGTCGGTCTCGGTGTGCCAGAACACCGGTGCGTGCTCGCGCAGCCAGGCGTACTGCTCCCACGGATGCGTCAGTTCGAAGTTCGACGTGGAGACGAGATCGATGTCCACGGAACCGTTGCTCACATGCCGTCGATGATGGTGGTCGCCGCGTCCACCAGGTGCTGAGCGCGCGCATCGTTGGCGAGGTTCGACGCCGGCTTGTTCATCACGTAGGCGAAGGCGAGCTCTCGCTCCGGCTGGGCGAATGCCACGGAGCCTCCGGCTCCTGGGTGTCCGTACGAGCCGGGTCCGGCGTACGGCGTGAACGGCCCATGGGTCATGAATCCCATGCCGAACGTGGTGGGCATGATCAGACACGAATCGGGTTCG
The DNA here is from genome assembly GCA_043755475.1 of Actinomycetota bacterium. Taxonomy (GTDB): domain Bacteria; phylum Actinomycetota; class Acidimicrobiia; order Acidimicrobiales; family Ilumatobacteraceae; genus VFMC01. Next base: position 20,278 of record JAYUSX010000403.1, on the reverse strand, counting down.
TTGTCGGGTGTGACCGTGATGCGCGCCCGGTCGCGCACGGCGTCGTCGAGCAGCTGCACACCATCCACGCGAGCCATGGTCGAGGCGTACACCTTGGCGAGCGAGATGGAGTTCGTGATGCCGTTGGCTGCCGGGATCTCGGCAGCATGTACGTCGCGGCGGTTGAACGTGTCGTCACCGGAGAACGCGCCGTTCAGGGACAGCGCGCGGCCGCCGTTGGTGTTGGGGCCCATGAACATCTCGATCATCGCCTTCACGGCCGGATCCATCTCGGCGTCGCCGCTGCCTGCGAGCGGCGAACCCACGATCGGCGCCACCCTCGGCTCGAGTGCTTCGGGAAGCCCGATGTACACCTCGGTGGCGGTGGGTCCGGCGATCTCCTCGGCCACGAAACGACCGATGTTGCGGTGTTCGGGGTCGACGCGGCGGACCAACTCGCCGGCAAGCCATCCGTAGGTGAGCGCGTGGTAGCCGTGGGTCGACCCGATCGGCCACTCGGGCTCGGTGTCTGCCAAGCGGGCGGTGATCGTTGGCCAGTCGAGCGCCTCGGCCAACGAGATCTCACCTTGCACGCTGAACAGGCCACACTGATGGCTGAGCAGCTGGGCAACGGTCGCCTCGCCCTTTCCCTTCGCGGCGAACTCCGGCCAGTAGGTCGACACGGGTGCGCCATAGTCGATCAGTCCGCGCTGGGCGCAGATCGCGACGGCGATCGCCGCGATGCCCTTGGTGGTCGAGAACACCAGCTGCAACGTCGTGTCGTCGTAGGGCTGTGATCCCCCGTCGAACGAGCCACCCCACAGGTGCACGACCGGCCGTCCGCGATGGTAGATCGCGACCGAGGCGCCGATCTCCTCGCCGAGCTCGAAGTTCCTGCGGAAGGCCGTCTCGACGGCTTCCCACCCTCGCTCGACCGTTCCTCCGAATGAACCCTGATCAGTCATGCTGCGAACGTAGCGGGAACGACCCGCGAGTGGACCCAGCGGAGCTCACTCGTGCCAGTTCAGGACCGCTCGCATGGTCGTGTCGAACTCCTCGAAGCTCATCGAACTCTTGGTCGCGACGATCAACTCGGCGTCGGCTCCCACCGGGTGGCGTAGGACAGGCGGCTCTTGCGTCGCCGCAACGTAGATGGCGTCGGCCACGATCTGCGCGGGCGCCGGTTGGCCGTTCACCAACGACCGTTGCGCTGCCCGGAACCGAGTGAACCGCTCGTGCTCTTCGCCGCCGGGCACCATGGCTGCGGCGTGGGAAGCGTTCGAGCCGAGCGCCGTTGCGAACTGGCCGGGTTCGATCACGTGCACACGGATGCCCCGGTGGGAGAGCTCGAAGTGCATCGCCTCGCTGAGGGCTTCGACCGCGTGTTTGCTCGCCGCGTAGATCCCGCTGTACGGCGCGCCCACCAGACCCGCGATCGAGCCGACGTTCACGATCACGCCACTGCCCTGGGCCAGCATGTGCGGCACGACGGCGCGAGCCACGCGCACCACCCCGGTCACGTTGGTGTCGAGTTGCCTGGTCACCTCGTCGTCGCTCAACTGGTGCACCGGCCCGAACACCTCGATGCCGGCGTTGTTGACGACGATGTCGATCGAACCCATCGTCGCGACCGCTTCGGCGACAGCACGGTCGACGCTGTCCGCCGATGTCACGTCGAGCGCGATCTGATGGATGGCCGCGCGCGCGTTCAGCGCTTCGGACTTGCCGGGCGAGCGCATCGTCGCGACCACGATGTGGCCGCGGTCGGCGAAGGTGAGGGCGGCGAGCTCGCCGAAGCCGGTGCTGCACCCGGTGATGAGGACGTTTGACACGTTGACGCTCCAGGGTGTGGGGATGGGCCGACCAGCGGGGAGCCGAACGGGGGAAACGCGATCAGCCGAACAGCGGACCGCTGGAGGAGATCTGGTACTTCGTGATCGTGCCGCGGCCGACGATGAACGCACCGGCCACCGCTTGGAACTCGGCCATGTGCGGAGCTGCGAAGTGGGCATCGAGTGCGGCTTGGTCGTCCCATTCCTCGAAGATGCACACCTTGGAGGGGTCGTCGAGCGCGAAGGAGAACTGATAGGCACGACACCCAGGTTCCTGGAGCGTGGCCGCCATCATCTCGGTGCCAGCGGCGAGCGCGGCATCACGCATGTCGGGGTTGATGGTGAGCGATCCGGCGATGACGATCATCTGGCCACGCTAGCAGATAGGTGACGCAGCGTCAGTTATCGTGGGCCAGTGCTACGTTCGGGCACCGTGACGCACGCCGACGAGCCCCGCTGGATCGAGTGCCAGTTGCTCGACCCGCTCGCACAGAGCGCCGCCGAACGTCGGCAGCTCCTCGTGTGGATGACCGAGCAGGGCATCTCGCTCGACGAGATGGCCGCCGCACACGCACAGGGCCAACTTACCGCCCTGGCAGGAGATCGCGCCCTCCGGCCCGGCGTTCGCACGACACCGAAACAGCTCGCGCTCCAGTTGCGCGTCGACGTCGAGCTGATCCACGACGTGCGCCGAGCATCAGGCTTCCCGCCGCTGGGAGACGACGAGCCAGGGTTGACCGACGACGACGTGCGCATGTTCGAACTGTTCGAACTCGCCAGCGGGTTCTTCGATCGTGACGAGGTGCTTCGTCTCGCGACAGTGATGGGCTCGTCGATCCGCCGCATCGCGGACGCGGCGGGAGAAATGTTCCTCCGCGACGTGGAGGGGCCGATGAAGGCCTATTCGCCGGTCGGAGAGATCGAGATGGCCAAGGCGAACCTTGCTGCGATCGGGCTGGCTCGAGCGGCGACCGGCGTGTTCGCTCCGATGTTCCTCAGTCATCTCGAGGTGTCCACGCAACGAGCGCGAGCTGCGCGCCAGGACAGCGAGGATTACGACACCGTCCCGCTGGCGATCGGGTTCGTCGACCTCAGCGGCTTCACACAGCGATCGAGCACGCTCACGCCGCGAGAACTGCACGGCATGGTGGTCGACTTCGAGATGCGCGCGACCGGCATCGTGGGCGACCACGACGGCCGGTTGGTGAAGCTGATCGGGGACGAGGTGATGTTCTCCGCGGTCGACGCCGATGCCGCGTGCACGATCGCGCTCGCCCTGATCGCGTCGGCGCCGAACGGTACGCAGGCTCGTGGCGGCCTGGCATTCGGCGACGTCGTGGCCAGCGGCGGAGACGTCTTCGGGCCGGTCGTCAACCTGGCCTCGCGCATCGCCGACATCGCCATCCCGGGCGAGGTGCTGGTGAATGACGCCATGGTGGAACGGGTGTCGACGGCCTCGTTCGAACCCGCCGGGCGCCGAAGCCTGAAAGGCTTCAGCGACCCGGTGCGGGTGTGGGCGTTGGTCGGCTGACGCCGATCAAGCCCCGATCATGTCCGGATTAGAGATTCAGACGCCGTCGACGATCTCGCGCAACGTCTCGATCTGCCGGACAGCGTCGGGACCGACCGGGTTCACCGACAACACGGTCACGCCGGCCTCCTTGAACGCGCCCACCCGCTCCTTGACGTAGCTCTTGGGCCCGACGAGGTTCGCCAGCTCCAACCACTCTCCCGGCAACGCGGCGGCAGCCTCGTCCTTCTTGCCTTCCAGGTACAGGTCCTGCACGTCGACGGCTTCCTTCTCGTAGCCGTAGGCGCGAGCGATGTCGTTGTAGAAGTTCTTGCCGCGTGCGCCCATGCCGCCCACGTACAGCGCCATGCTCGGGCGGCCGTAGTCGAGGATCTTGGTGCGTGCGTCTCCCACCAGATCCTCGCCGATCGCGAGCATGCCACCGGCAGAGATGTCGAGCTGCTTGCGGCTCGGGTCGCGCTTGGCCAGGCCGGCCTTCAGCTGCGGGCCCCACACGTTGTGGTACTTCTCGGGGATGAACATGATCGGCAGCCATCCGTCGGCGAGCTCGGCGGTGGCCTCGACGCTGCGATCCTTGAGGCTGGCCCACCAGATCGGGATGTCGCTGCGCAGCGGGTGGTTGATGATCTTGAGCGGCTTGCCGAGGCCGGTGCCTTGGCCCTCGGGCAGGGGGGCCTGGAAGGTGATGCCCTGGTAGTCGAACTTCTGCTCGCGCTTCCAGATCATGCGGCAGGCCTCGATGTACTCCTTGGTGCGCTGCATGGGCTTTTCGTACGGCACGCCGTGGAAGCCCTCGATCACCTGCGGGCCACTGGCGCCGAGGCCCAGGATGAACCGGCCGTCGCTCACGTAGTCGCAGCCTGCGGCCGTCATCGCCATCAGCGCGGCGGTGCGGCTGTACACGTTGACGATGCCCGTCCCGATCTCGACCCGCTCGGTCTTGGCGGCGAGATACCCCACCTGGCTGATCGCATCGAAGCTGTACGCCTCGGCGATCCACACCTGATCGAGGCCGGCCTTCTCCAGTTCGACAACGCGCTGCACGGCCTCCTTGAACCCGCCGGCGTAGTTGATCATCATCGAGAGCTTCATGCGTCGTCCCCTTGGTGCACATCTGAGCGCCCGACGTGGGATCGGCGCTGTTGCGATCCCGACGATACGCGACCGAGGCGGCGGTTTCCGGATCGAAGGCTCCGCGGATCGACCGATCGGCGCAACGTTCGGGTCGTCGGCGTCGTTCGAGATCGGTGTCGTCCGGCCGGATGCACTCGACTCGACCGACGACTCGACGGCCACCGCGATCGAGGGCCATCTCGCCGAGGCGGAAGGTGTGCACGTGGAGGTGTTCGGCAGCATCGACGAGCTGAACGGCGCCGTCCGCCGACAGTCGCTGTCGCTGGGCGTGGTGTTCGCCGACGCACTCGACGCCGATCGCGCAACCGGCCAGGCAGGCATCGTCGTCGTTGCCGACCCGACATCGGGCGATGCCCAAGCGGCGCTCGACGTCGTTCGATCCGCGGTCGCGACCGAGCTCGCACCGGCCGACGCGGCGCGCTTCGCGGCGTCGCTTGCCGGGGCATCGCTCGACGAGGCAACCGCGACCGCAACGGCGATCCAACCCTCCCTTGCTCGGGTGCGGGTGGCGATCGAAGACGTCGGCGACGCCCGCAACGACGACCTGAGTGCGTTCTCGCTCACCGCTCCGCAGAACCTCGTCCTGTTCGTCTTCATCAACGCGATGGCGGGCGGCGCCTCGCTGGTGCGGATGCGACGGATGGGCGTGTTGCGGCGTGTGCTCGCCGGGCCGGTCGGCGCGCGAGATGTCGTGATCGGGGTGTCGGCGGCATGGTTCGTGGTGTCGTTGATCCAGTCGCTGCTCATCGTGTCGGTGGGTGCCATGGTGTTCGGCGTCTCGTGGGGAGATCCGCTGGCGGCGGCGCTGCTGGTGATCACCTTTCTCGGCCGTCGGTGCAGGTGCCGGCTTGTTGGTCGGATCGATCGGGGGCAACGAAGATCGCGTCTCGGCGATCAGTCCACCCGTGGGCATCGTGCTCGGCGCCCTCGGTGGCTGCATGGTTCCCCTCGAGGTGTTCCCCGACAGCATGCTGTCGGTCGCCAAGGTGGTCCCGCACTACTGGGCGATGACGGCGTGGCAACGGCTCGTCTTCGACGGTGACGGCCTGGAAGCCATCGCTGGCCCGTTGCTCGTGCTGATCGGATTCGCCTCGGTGTTCATGGTGACCGCGTCGCGGGCACTGCATCGCAGCTTCATCCGGGGCTGAACGCCGTCGCCCGGCTGTGCCTACGCTGTCAGGGTGACCACCGAAGAAGCGCCCTACGCGCAGAACGCTCCGTCTGACGAGTCGCTGAAGCGCGTGCGCATCCGCCACTTCTTGCGAGCGAAGCAGCAGGGCATCAAGATCACCGGTCTCACGAGCTACGACTACCTGTCGGCGTCGATCTTCGACCGTGCGGGTATCGACTTCCTGCTCGTCGGCGACAGCGCCGGTAACGCGGTCTTCGGTTACGACACCACGCTGCCGGTCACCAACGACGAGCTGATCCCGCTCTGCCGCGCCGTGGTGCGCGCCGTGAAGCGCGCCCTGGTGGTGGCGGACATGCCGTTCGGTTCGTACGAGGTGGGCCCCGACGAGGCGCTGCACACGGCGATCCGGTTCATGAAGGAGACCGGAGCCCACGCGGTGAAGCTGGAGGGCGGGCTGCGCAGCGCCAAGCAGATCGAGGCGATCGTGCGCGCCGGCATTCCGGTGATGGCCCACATCGGGTTCACACCGCAGAGCGAACACGGCTTGGGCGGCCACCTCATCCAAGGTCGCGGCGAGGGTGCATCGGCGCTCCTTGAGGACGCCCGCGCGGTCGAGGAGGCCGGGGCCTTCGCCGTCGTGCTCGAGATGGTGCCGTCGGCGACGGCGGCGCAGGTCACCGCGGCACTCAGCATCCCCACCATCAGCGTGGGCGCCGGGCCGCACTGCGACGGTCAGCTGATGGTGTGGACCGATTGGGCCGGGTTCACCACTGGCCGCATCCCTCGTTTCGTCAAGCAGTACGCCAAGATCGCCGACGTCCTCTTCGAGGCCGCCGTCGCATACCGCGAGGACGTGGAGTCGTCGGTGTACCCGGCGCCCGAGCACGAATACGAGTGACGGCCCCTGCGCACGGGCCAGCGTTCCGTGCGTCAGCGGCCAGCGGCCAGCGGCCAGCGTTGCGATGCCCCGGGGAACGGGAGGTCGCACACCGTGGCCCGCCGCACGTCGCCGCCGACCTCGACCGACACGACGGTGTCGGTCGCTCCGTGCGAGACAGCGAGCATGCCGATCGCCACGTTGGTGAGCAGTCGAGGAGACCAGACGGCAGATGTCACCTGACCGATGCGGGATCCTCCGGCGTCGGTGACCGGCCAGGGGTCGCGGTTCGGCGGCACGCGATCGCCGTCGATCGTCAGCCCGCGGATGCGGCGCGTGAGACCGGCGTCGCGCTGACGCCGGAGCGCGTCGAGACCGATTGCGTCGATGGGAGCGTCGAGCGCGCAAAAGCGGTCGAACCCGGCTTCGAGCGCAGTGTCGTCACGGGTGACATCGGTGCCATAGGTGAGCAGGCCGGCCTCGATCCGCTCGATCAGGTTCGGGCAGCCCGGGCCGATCCCGTCATCGGATCCGACGTCCATCAACCGGTCGTAGAGCCGTTGGCCCAGGTCGGCGTCGTCGACGTAGACCTCGAAGCCACCCTGGGCACTCCATCCGCTCCGGGCGACCACCATCTCGTGTCCCTCGAACGCCAGTGGTGCGAACCGGAAGAACCGGATCGCTCGCACCGCCTCGCCGAACACCTTTGCCATCACGTCCTCTGCTCGCACTCCCTGTACGGCGAGCGGCCACACGTCGGGCTCACGCACGACGACATCGAGGCCCATGCCGAGCGCGAGCCCGACGGCCCACAGCACGACGTCCGAGTCGGACACCGAGAACCACCAGTGCTGTTCGCCCACGTGGAGCACCACGGGATCGTTGATCAGGCGGCCGGAATGGTCGAGCACGGGTGCGTAGCCGCATCGTCCGATCACCATCTCGCGCAGATCGCGCACGGTGAGCTGTTGCGCCAGCCGATCGGCGTCGGGCCCGACGATCTCGACCTGACGCTCACAGCCGACATCCCACACCTGCACCGAGCGACGGAGATGGTCGTAGTCGTCTTCGACACCGCGGAACTGCGTCGGCAGCAGCATGTGGTTGTAGACGGTGTACGACAGCACGCCGGCCGCCTCGACGCGCGACGACCAGGGTGTCGATCGAAGACGGCGGGTGATCGCGAGAGTCGGCGCCATCAGGGGCCTTCCCACCGGATCTGACAGATCTCCGCGCTTCGCCCTTCGAAGTTCCACACGCGACCGAACGCCCTGACCCTGCCGGTCACCGCTTCGGCGACCGTCACCTCGGGACCCATCCAGTACTGGGTGTTCACCACACTCACCTTTTCACCCTCACGCGCTCCACCGATGGGCGAGACACGGCCCTGGATGAACTTCCCCACCGACAACGTGCGGTCGTTGCCGTCGCGTTCGAATCGCACCGGCGCTTTCTCGGCACCGAGGTATTGGCCGACGAGCATGTTGAACAGGCCGGTGCTCCCCCGCCGCTGCCCACGGAAGATCGACTCCAGGGCTGCGTACTGAGCTTCGTCTGCTCGGTCGTCGATCCAGAGCGCGAGCGACCAGTTGCCCCGCTCCATCTTGCCGGGAATGTCCAGCAGCATCGCCACGTCGAGGCCCGACAGGTCGACGTCGCCCGAGTGGCCGGTCTCGATGTGTACGCCCGACCACGCCTGGCAGTAGCCCTCGGTGGGCGGGTGCTTGCCGAGGGAGATCACACAGGGGCAGAACACCGTGCAGTTGCAGTTGAGGATCAGCTCACCCTCGATGGACCACGGTTCCTTGGTTGCACTCATGCGGGCACCTCTCCTTCTCTCTCTGGTCGATGTTCTGGTCGATGTTCTGGTCGGTGTTCGAACGGCTCGTTCGGCTGCTCGCCCTCGGTCGCTCGGGTGGTGGCAGTCACCGCAACCAGCCCGCGACCATCGCGACCGAGGCAGCGATCAACAGCGCGCCGATCGACACGCGCGCCCGCTGTCCGACAGCAGGCAACTTCACTTCGAACCGGTTCGCGCGCGCCGTCATCGAGGCGCGCCAGCGCCTCGGTTGGTCCACGCGAGAGCTCGCTCGCCGCTCTGGCCTGTCACAGCCGTACATCGTCGCTCTCGAACGAGCACGGTCGGCAGAGCGGGCTCCCGGCCCGACACCAACGGTCGATGTGGTCGTGCGATTGGCGAGCGCCCTCGGCCTCGACGCCGTGGCGCTCTTCACGGCCGGGCTACGTCCCGTCGGACGGCACGTGTTCATGGTCGTCGATGAATCGTCGCCGGCCACGATCCTCCACGCGCGACGTGCCAGCAACTGCTCGACGATGCAGTGGATCTCGGTCGGATCACCGAGCGAGACCGCGCCACGTCAGGCAACCGAGCTTCACGCGATCCAGCTGCGCCGCACCGTCGACGGGCACTACCACCCGCAGGCGGTGGCCGAGTCGCTCACCGCCGAGCTGCACGCGCTGAGCCGCGCGATCGGTGGCGCCGACATCGGCCTCGTCTTCGCCGACACGTCGAAGGTGATGACCTCGCTCGACGATCCCGACACGATCACCAGGTTCGAACATCGTTGGGCCACCGTGGTCGATCAGGCCGCGGCAGCGTCCGAGGCTCATGCTGCATGGAACGTGTGCGTGTACGAGATCGACGCACTCCGGTCGCTCTCCGACCCTGTCGCGACCACGCTCGATCTGATGAGGAGCCACGACGTCACGTGGTCCGCTCGCCGCTCGCGCGTCACCACCGGCGTCGAGGCGTCGACGACCGTGCTCGAACGTCTGCGTCCGACCGGTGCGAAGACGGCCGAGTGGAACATCATTGCCAAAGAGCTCGCTGCCGGCATCCGCCCGGCTGCCTGAACCACCAGGAGTCCATCCATGAACACCACCCGAGCCTTTCTGTCCGGCCAGACCGATGCCGGATGGTCGCGTCGCGTGGGCAGCATCGACCTCGGCCCCCTCGACGACGGGGAGGTGTTGATCCGCGTCGAGATGTCGGGGATCAACTTCAAGGACGGGCTGGCGACGAGCGAGCGAGGAAGGGTGGCTCGCATCGATCCGCTGATCCCCGGGGTGGACCTGGCCGGCGAGGTGGTCGAGTCGAAGTGTGCCGAGGTGAGCGTCGGGGCCAAGGTGATCGTCCATGGCTACGACCTGGGCGTGGCCCGCCACGGTGGCTACGCAGAGCTGGCTCGAGTACCCGGGGCGTGGGTGGTCCCCATGCCCGAGGGCCTCGACGCATCGACGGCGATGGCGGTCGGCACCGCTGGCTTCACCGCCGCACTCTCGGTGGCGGCGCTCGAGCGTGCGGGCCTCGTCGCAGGGTCTGGTCCCGTGCTCGTCACGGGCGCGACCGGTGGCGTGGGATCGATGGCCGTCGGCATGCTCGCGGCGCGTGGTCATGAGGTCGTTGCCAGCACCGGCAAGGCCGCCGAGGCAGGATGGCTGGGGTCGCTCGGTGCCGCCGACGTACTCGACCGCAGCGAGCTCACACCCGAGTCGAGCAAGCCGCTCGAGAAGGAACGCTGGGCAGGCTGCGTCGACTGCGTGGGCGGAGCGACGCTGGCCCACGTGCTGCGCACGCTTCGGTACGGTGCCTGCGTTGCCGCGAGCGGCCTCACCGGTGGGTCCGACCTCCCGACCACGGTGCTGCCGTTCATCCTCCGCAACGTGTCACTGCTGGGCATCGACAGCGTGCAGACACCGATCGCCGAACGGCGCGCGGCATGGCAGCGCATCGCCACCGATCTCCGCCCCGCCTGGCTCGGCGACACGAACGGGCCGTGGCAGCAGGAGGTCGTCGGTTTCGATCATCTGCCCGAGCAACTCGACCGCATCCTGGCCGGCGGCATGCGCGGCCGAGTGCTGGTCAGCCCGGATCGCTGACCGAAGTGGCCGTCCGGTCACGTCGAGTCGAGCAGACTCCAGGCATGCACTGGGTTCCCGCATGAAACGCCACACGATCACCGAACCGGCCCGAACGATCGACGTGATCCACCACACCGACGTGCTCGTCGTTGGGTCCGGCCCGGCCGGGCTCGCGGCCGCGCTCGCCGCAGCACGTCATGGCGTGGAGGTCACATTGGTCGAGCGCTTCGGATGCTTCGGCGGCAACATCACCACAGTCGGGGTCGAAGGCTTCGCGTGGTACCGCCACGAGCAGACCGTCAAGGCCGACGGGATCGGTCGCGAGTTCGAGGAGCGAGCCCACCAGATGGGAGCCGCCGTTCCGGAGAGCCAGTCACAGTCATACGAGATCGACGCAGAGGGCTTCAAGGTCGTCGCCGACGTGTTGGTGCAGGAGGCCGGCATCCACCCGATGCTGCACCGCAGCTTCGTGTCGCCCGTGATGGACGGCGATTCGGTGATCGGCATCATCACCGAGTCGAAGGCGGGCCGCGAGGCGATCCTCGGCCGCCGCGTGATCGACGCCACCGGCGACGCCGACATCGCCCACCGCGCCGGAGCGGCGACACACTTTACGCCTCGCGAACAGACGATGGCGGCGTCGGTGATGTTCCATCTCGCCGGGGTCGACAAGCGACGGTTCGTCGAGGGCATCGCCGCCGACCCTCAGACCTACGCCGACTGGGCGGGCAATGGCGAGTGGTCGATCGAGACCAGCGGCAAGGAGGACTCGATGTTCTCGCCCTTCCTGCACAAGCCGTTCCGCCAGGCGGTGGAAGCCGGACTCATCCCCGCCGACCTCACCACCATCGCGGGCACCTGGGGTGCGATCCACGACTCGGGCGAACTGACGTACATGAACCTCGTCCATCTGGCCGGTATCGATGGCACCGATCCCGACGACCTCACGCGTGGCGAGATCGAAGGGCGTCGGCAGGCGATGCACGCGATCGAGGCGTTGCGCGCCTACACGCCGGGTTGCGAGAACGCGCGACTGCGCAACTTCGGCATGACGCTCGGCGTGCGCGACACGCGCAAGATCGATGCCGTCTACGACATGACCGAGCACGACGTGCGCGAGCAAGCACGATTCGACGACTCGATCGGCATCTATCCCGAGTTCATCGACGGATACGGCGTCCTGATCCTTCCCACCACGGGCCGGTACTTCCACCTTCCGTATCGGAACGTGCTGCCCCGAGGTGTTCGCAACCTGTTGGTCGCCGGGCGATCGTCGGGCGGCGACCGGATCAGCCATGCAGCCACGCGCAACATGGCGTGCTGCGCGGTGCTGGGCCAGGGCGCCGGCATCGCCGCGGCCCAGAGCCTGCACGACGATTGCGACCTCGAAGACGTGAAGATCGACCGGATCCAGGACGAACTGACCCGCCCAGGCGTCCGCTACCGCTGACCGCCCCACACCCCGCGATGAGAGATGAGTGGGCCTGCCGCCCCCATCTCTCAGCGGACGTCGGAGATCGCCCGAGCCGATGAGAGATGGGGGCGCCACAGGCACTCATCTCTCATCGCGGGGTTTGGGTGTGGGTCAGGAGAAGGCGAGGCCGGTGAAGTCTCCGGTGTTGCGCCAGCGGTCGAGGTACTCCCAGTATGCGACGGGGCCATCGGGGTACCCGCTGCCGTTGAGGCGTTCCTTGGGGCCGATGGGGCCGCCTTCGTTGTTGTAGTAGCCCGGGGTGCATTCGGGGTTGCCGATGAACCCGCGGACGCTGCTGACCATCAGCTCCACCCATGCAGCTTCGGCCTCGGCGGTCACATCGATCTCGTCGGCCCCCGTCTGGAGCGCATGCGAGAGGATCGTTGCGATGGTCGTGCCGGCCTCGGTGAGGTTCTGGGTGATGTTCGAGATCAGGTTCGAGCCGTGGGTCGGGCCCACGATGAACAGGTTGGGGAAGCCGTGCACGTGCATCCCGTGCAGGCTCTGCATGCCGTTGTCCCACTTCTCGCTGAGTGACAGACCATCGCGTCCGTAGGTCTCGAAGCCCGAGCGCCGCGCAGCGGGGGTGCCGACCTCGAACCCCGACGCGTAGATGATCACGTCGAGGTCGTAGTGCTGGCCGTTCGCCCAGAGCCCGTCGACGTCGATGCGTTCGACACCCTTGCCGTCGGTGTCGACGAGGTGCAGGTTCGGGTTGTTGTAGGCCTGCAGGTACTCGTCATGGAAACACGGGCGCTTGCACAACTGACGGAACCACGGCTTCAACGCCTCTGCGGCCGCCGGATCGGAGACGATCTGATCGACCCGAGCACGGATCTCGGTCATCTTCTCGTCGTCGCTCTCCTCGTATGCCATCAGCATCGTCTCGGGGTCGAACGTTGCACCCTCGCCGAGCATCTTCACCACGCGGTCGCGGATGCGCTTGGAGATGTCGGTCCACCCGTCGTGCACCAGATCCTCGTCGGTGAAACCGCCGGTCTGCAGCGTGGCGAAGTTGGTCAGCCACTTCTGTTGCCACCCCTGACCCAGCGACGCAAACCACTCGGCATCGATTGGATGGTTGTTGCGGATGTCGATCGACGACGGCGTGCGCTGGAAGACGATCAGCTCACCCGAATCCCGCGAGAGCGCCGGGATGCACTGAACCGACGTCGCACCGGTACCGATGATGCCCACACGTTTCCCGGCAAGGCCGGTCATCGGCGCCCCCGACGGGTCGCCTCCGGTGAGGCCGTAGTCCCATCGACTCGTGTGGAAGCACTCGCCTGCGAAGTCCTCGATCCCAGGCGTGCCGGGCAGCTTCGGCCGGTGCAGTGGGCCGGTGCCCATCGTGACGAACCTCGCCCGGATCGCATCCCCGCGATCGGTGTGGATGATCCATCGCGATGACACGTCGTCCCACCGCAGTTCGGTCACCTGAGTGGAGAACACCGCCTTGTCGTACAGACCGAAATGGGTGGCGATGCGTCGCGCATGCGCGTAGATCTCCGGCGCGTACACGTACTTCATGCTGGGCATGTGCCCGGTCTCTTCGAGCAGCGGCAGGTACACCATCGCCGCCGTGTCGCACATGGCACCCGGGTACCGGTTCCAGTACCAGGCACCGCCCACGTCGCCACCACCTTCGATGATGCGCACATCGTCGATGCCGGCCTGCTTCAGCCGGGCACCCGTGGTGAGACCCGAGAACCCTCCGCCGATCACCGCGACGGTCACCTCGTCGAACAGCGGTTCGCGCTCGACTCGAGGCGTGTACGGGTCGTCGAGCAGGTGGGCGAACCGGCCGGTGGGTTGCAGGTACTGCTCGTTGCCGTCGGGCCGGATCCGCTTGTCGCGCTCATCGCGATACTTGGCTCGTAGCGCGTCGCTTTCCATGGTGTCCGTCATGGGCCGAGCATATGAGCGGAGCATCCGACGTCTCGGTACTCGAAGGCCGCTGTCACATCCCGGCGAGAACGAGAGCTGCTGCCCCGACCAGGCCGGCATCGCCACCGAGTGCCGCTCGTCGCAGTTCGAACGGACGTGTGTAGCCGAGGCCCGCGTATCGCTCGACCGAGCGACGAATGGGAGCGAACAGCAGCTCGCCCGCGTTGGCGACGCCTCCGCCGATGACCGCGACGTGGACATCGAGCGATGTCGCAACACCGGCGAGCATGCTGCCGATCGCACGGCCGGCACGGTCGAACGCAGCGACAGCGATCGGATCGCCTCCGTCCGCTGCGGCAGCGACTGCCTCGGCGGTCTGCTCACCACCGAAGCCGTTCGCGACGGCCCATGCCGCGATCGACCGGCCACTGGCGATCGCTTCGACGCACCCCACTCCCCCGCACGCGCACGCCGGCCCGTCGAGCTCGACGCTGATGTGGCCGAGATGACCGCCGTTGCCGGACGGCCCCACATGCGGGCGACCATTCAGGATGATCCCACCTCCGACGCCGGTGGAGACCACCATGCCCACCATGTCAGCACATCCCCGCCCCGCGCCACGCCAGTGCTCGCCGATCGCGACACAGACTGCATCGCCGGCGAGCTGGACATCGAGCGTGGGGACCAATGCAGCGACCTCGGCCACGATCGGGAACGCTCGCCAGCCGTGGATGTTCACCGGGCTCACCGTGCCGGCGACCAGATCGATCGGGCCAGCCGTGCCGATCCCCAACCCTGCACACGCGGTGGGCTCGACGTGTGCCGCGACCGCCCCGACCACCTCGGCGACAGCTGCGAACACCGTCTCTGCGTCGCCGGCAGGAGTCGGTACCTGAGCCCGGTGGTGGACGGTGCCATCGGCGCGCACGGCCGCTCCGGCGATCTTCGTGCCCCCGACGTCGATCGCGATGGCGAATCGTTGGTCCGACATGGCGCGCACCGTAGCCGCCGCTCGGATCGTGGGGTCGACCGGCTCTCCGTCGCGGATCGCAGGCGACGGCTGTGTGCGACCTCTTCCGATGCGACAGAGTGGCCCCATGCAGGATCACTTCGACGTCGAACACCGCGAGTTCCGAACCTCGTTCGCAGCCTTCGTGGCCCACGAGATCACGCCGCACTACCTGGAGTGGGAGGCAGCCGGGCTGGCTCCTCGATCGCTGTTCGCCGAGGCAGGCACATACGGATTCGTCGGGATGGCCGTGCCCGAAGCGCTCGGGGGTGGCGGCACCAAGGACTTCCGGTTCAACCAGGTGATCGCCGACGAGCTCGCTGCCGCCGGCATCGGCGGGGCGGGTCTGGGCATCACGTTGCACAACGACATCACCACGCCCTACTTCATCGAGTACTGCTCCGATGAACAGGCGGCTCGTTGGTTGCCGGGCATCGCGACCGGTGAGCTCATCACCGCGATCGCGATGACCGAGCCGAGCACGGGATCCGATCTGGCGAGCATCGCCACGACGGCCGTGCGCGACGGCGATGTCTACGTGCTGAACGGATCGAAGACGTTCATCACCAACGGGATCAACAGCGATCTCGTGATCGTGGTCGCGAAGACCGACCCGACCCAGCGGCACACCGGAATGTCGTTGCTGGTGGTGGAACGAGGGATGGAGGGCTTCGAGCGCGGCCGCAACCTCGACAAGATCGGCATGCACAGCCAGGACACCGCCGAACTGTTCTTCAACGACGTGCGCGTACCGGTGGCCAACCTGCTGGGCGAGGAGGGCCAGGCGTTCCGTTACCTCACGGCGAACCTCGCCCAGGAGCGGCTCTCCATCGCACTCACCGGGGTGTCGACGGCGCGTGCAGCGCTCGGCTGGACGGTCGACTACGTCAAGGAACGCAAGGCGTTCGGCCAGCCGATCGGTTCGTTCCAGAACACCAAGTTCGTGCTCGCCGAGGTGAAGACCGAAGTCGACATCGCCCAGGCCTACATCGACCAGTGCGTCCTCCGGCTGAACGATGGCGAGCTGGCCGCGACCGATGCAGCCCAGGCCAAGTACTGGTGCACCGAACTGCAACAGCGCACGATCGACAAGTGCCTGCAGCTGTTCGGCGGCTACGGCTACATGACCGAGTACCCGATCGCCCGAGCCTACGCAGACGCCCGCGTCACCTCGATCTACGGCGGCACCACCGAGGTGATGAAGACCATCGTCGCGAAGTCGCTCGGACTGTGATCACCGAGCGCCGCCGGTGCTAAGAACGCGTCAACAGAGGTGGACCACGATCGACATCGTGTTACAGATGGGAATCATGAGTCGCACATCTCAGCGTCCACGGCCGATCGATCCGATCCGCCTCGCACTCGCGTTTGCCGGTCCACTGATCGTCATCGGCATCGCGTGGGCCTCCACCGGGGTGCGCGACACGATGGAGATCGCAAACGTCGCGCTGGTCACGGCGGTCATCACCGTCGCCGTTGCGACGCTCAGCTGGAAGGCGGGCTTGACGACATCGATCGCAGCCGCCGTCAGCCTCAACTACTTCCACACCGAGCCGGTTCACTCGCTTCGAATCACGTCGCGGTCCGATCTCATCGCGGTGTCGTTGCTTGCGGTGATCGGCATCGCGGTCAGCGTTGCCACCGCGCTTCGCATCCGAGTGTTCGCCCGCGAACACACCGCCATCGCCGCAGCCGAGAACCGCTCGCTGCTGGCGACCGCAAGCGCACAAGATCGCCCGATCCCCGTTGTCTGGGTCGAGGCCGTGAAGGCGGCATGCGCTGGCATGTCCCTGGTCGACTGCCGCATCGAGCCGGCCGGAGCCTCGAAACTCCCGATGATCGCTCGTCAGCGAATGCACCCCGACGACCCGGCCACGTTCGTGCTGCCCGAAGGTGGCGCGGTGGTGGCGTTCACCGATTCGCGGGCATCGGCCCAGCTCACGATCACCCCACGGCCCGGTATCGGTTCACTGACACTCGAGCGACGGGTGGTGTTCGCGTTCGCCGATCAACTCGAACTGGTGCTGAACACGACCTCCACCCCCACCCGGGTCTGAACCTCCGACGTTCTCGTTCGACGAAGCAGCCGCGATGCGCGGCACACTTGGGCGTGTGGAGCGAGGTCGTCTTCGTGTGTACCTGGGGGCCGCCGCGGGCGTGGGCACCACCTACGCCATGCTCGACGAGGCGCTGCGACGCCAGAGTCGCGGCGCCGATGTGATGATCGGGTGCGTGCTGACCCACGGGAGATCGGTGATCGAGGCCCGGCTGGCCCAACTCGGCGCGCCGTCGGCCTGTCCGCTCGACCTCGACGTCGCCGCGGTGCTGGCGGCTCGACCGAGCGTGGTGCTCGTCGACCAACTGGCACATCGAAACCCGACCGAATCCGTACGTGAGCACCGTTGGCAGGACGTGGACGCCCTGCTCGATGCCGGGATCGACGTGATCACCACGCTCACCGTTCAGCAGATCGACTCGCTCGCTGACCCCGGGCGCGAGATCGTCGGTCGCGTGCCCGACGCCCTGGTGCCCGACGAGTTCTTGATCCGCACGGAGCAGATCGAGATCGTGGACATCTCGCCCGAGGCGATCCGGCGGCGGATCGCACATGGCAACGTCTTCGGGCCCGACGACCTGAGGCCGGAGGACGCCGACCTGTTCAACTCCAGCGCGTTCGCCGAGTTGCGCGGGCTCATGATGTTCTGGATGGCGAATCGACTCGCCGCTGGGCCGCAAGACCCTCCCGGGGCGCACGAGAAGGTGGTCGTGGCGGTGACCGACAGCCCGAACGCCGATTCAGTGCTCCGAAGGGCCGCTCGACTCGCCCAGCGGTCGCGCGCACCGATGATCGGTGTGCACGTCCAGATCGCGCCCGATGACGACGACACTCGTCGCGACGCACGTCGCGAGCGCGTCGAGCGTCTGGGCGGCACCTTCCATCAGATCGAAGGCGCCGACGTCGCCGGCACGTTGCTGTCCTTCGCGGAGACCGAGCACGCATCGCAGCTCGTGCTCGGGACACCCGGGAAACGGCAGGCACGGCCAGGACGACGCACGGTGGTCGACGACGTGATCCGCCGGGCAAGGTCGGTCGACGTGCACGTCGTCGCGGTCGATCTCGCCGACGACGACCGTCTCAAGAGCCATCGGATCGTGCCCTCGCCGCGACGACAGCTGGCGGCAGGCATCCTCGGCGCGGCGGCATTGGCCGTCCTCACCGCTGTGCTGACGGCGAACCGCGACCAGCTGTCGGTCGCGACCTCGCTGTCGCTGTACCTGCTCGCCGTCGTCGCGATCACCGCCACCGGGGGCGCCGTGCCCGGATTGGGAGCCGCCGTCGCCGCCCCGCTGCTCGCGAACTGGTTCCTCATCCCGCCCTACCACACCCTCCGGATCTCCAGCGGTGAGAACGTGCTGGAGTTGGCGGTGTTCCTCTCGGTGGCCGGCATCATGTCGGCGTTCGTGTCCATGGCCGCCAGGCGAGCGGCGGAGGCAGACCGCGCTCGGCGGGAGGCGTCGACCCTGGCCTCGCTCACCAGTTCCGGACAGTTCGACCTCCCCGATGTGGTCATCGAACAGCTGCGGCGCGCCTTCCATCTCGACGGCGTGTCTGTGCTCGCCCCCGAAGATGCCGCGGTGCGCGTGCTGGCCGCGGCCGGAGACGCACCGATGCGGACCGCCGATGCCGACGCGGTACATCCCTTGTCGAGCGGCTTCGTGCTCGCGACCCGCGGGCCGGCGCTCTCGGCCGACGATCATCGGGTGCTCAGGGCGTTCCTGGGTCAGCTGTCGCGGGCGCTCGAGCAGCAGCGGCTGCGCTCCATCGCGAGTGAGGCCGACACGCTCGCTCGAGCAGACGAGCTACGAACGGCGATGCTGCGCGCCGTGTCGCACGACCTGCGATCGCCACTGGCGAGCATCAAGGCATCGGTGTCGAGCCTCCGGCAGACAGACATCGACTGGCCGCAGGACACCCGGAACGACTTTCTCGCGTCCATCGAGGCCGAGACCGATCGGCTCACCTCGATCGTCACCAACCTGTTGGATCTCAGCCGCCTGGAAGCAGGCGTCCTCCGACCCGTGCTGCGCGCCGCGTCGATGGAGGAGGTGGTGCCCGCTGCGCTCCACTCGGTCGGGATCTCGTCCGAGAAGGTGGAGGTGTGGTTGCCTGCGGATCTCCCCGATGTACAGACCGATCCGGCGCTGCTCGACCGCGTCGTGGCGAACCTGATCGGCAACGCCCTCCGTTGGTCGTCCACCGAACAGCGGGTCAAGGTGCAGGCACACCGCACCGGAACGAACGTCCAGCTGCACGTGATCGATCACGGCCCAGGCATCCCGAGTGCGCAACGAGCGATCGTCGTCCAACCCTTCCATCGCCTCGACGACTCCGGGGCGAGTGGTGGTCTGGGTCTGGGGCTCGCGATCGCAGATCGGTTCGTGGCAGCCATGGGCGGCACGCTCGAGTTGCGTGACACTCCTGGCGGAGGCCTCACCGCGGTGGTCTCGTTGCCCATCTCCGGCCCATCACCTGTGTCCTCGGCGCCGCCGACCACTGCGTCGCTCTTGGAGCGACCGTGAGCCGCATCCTGTGCGTCGAGGACGAGCCGCACCTGCTGCGCACGCTCGGGGCCAACCTTCGCGCACGCGGCTACGAGGTGGAGCTGGCACCCACCGGCGAACGCGGGCTCGAGCTGGCGCTGGCGACGAAGCCCGACCTGGTGGTTGTCGACCTCGGGCTGCCCGGCGTCTCGGGGATGGAGGTGATCCGGTCGTTGCGACGGTGGACGTCGGTGCCGATCGTGGTTCTGTCGGCACGAGACAGCGAGTTCGACAAGGTGGGTGCACTCGACGCCGGTGCGGACGACTACGTGTCCAAACCGTTCGGAATGGGAGAGCTGCTGGCCCGTGTGCGCGCGGCCTTGCGGCGACCGGCGCCGAACGACGAGCCCGCCGCGGTCGTCACGGCGGACTTCAGGATCGATCTCGCCGCGCAGCGAGCGACGACGCCCAACGGGGATGCACGGCTCACCCCGACCGAATGGCACCTGGTCGAGGTGCTGGTCAAACGGGCCGGTCGTCTCGTCTCGAGCAGGGATCTGCTGCAAGCGGTGTGGGGCCCGCAGTACGGAGACGAGACGAACTATCTCCGGGTGCACATGGCTCACATCCGCCGGAAGCTCGAGCCGGAGCCGAGCCGCCCCCGGTACTTCCACACCGAGCCGGGGATGGGGTATCGGTTCGAACCGCCGAGCGACGATGTGCCCGGCGACGGAACCGGGTCCGTCGCCGGCGGGGGCGCCCGCTAAGAAGCCGTTAACGTCCGCCGCCGACAACGGCGGCCACGGCAACCTGTTGCAGCCGACGTGTCGGTACCTATGGCAGCACTGAAACAGATCCTCCTCGGCAAGCCGCTCTCCAGCGCTGACGAACAACACCAACGTCTCAGCAAGAAGATCGCGTTGCCGGTCTTCGCCTCCGACGCCATCTCCTCCACCGCCTACGCGACCGACGAGATCCTCGTCGTCATCGTGTTGCAGG
>JAYUSX010000402.1:0-8073 GCA_043755475.1 Actinomycetota bacterium | reverse complement strand
CAAGCCGTCGTCGTCGAATCGCACCACCACGCACACGTCGCACGATGCCTGCACGCCGTCGGGTCGGGTGAGGGTGACCAGGTGCTGTTCGGTCACGACACCTTCGGCAACCGTGCGGCGGACGTCGCTGTAGGCCGTCGTCACTCCGGCGTCCCAGAGCATCGCCCGCAATCCGGCAACCAGCGTGTCGAGGTCGACCTCGGGCTCGTTGTTCTGCTTGACGCGGCAGCCCGGAGCACACAACGCCGCGACGCTCTCGGCGTCGTTGGCCTCGAAAGCGGCGAAGAGGGCTCCCGTGCGTGCAGCGATGTCCATGCCGAGACCGTAGCCCCACCAGCTCGACCACCGATTCGAGAGCCGGCAGCGGTCCTCAGCGCCTGCCGAACACCTCGCGCTCGACCCACATGGTGAGGTCGAGGATCTCGCAGTCGATCGCCGACGCCATGGCCTTCGTGAACCGTTCGTCTTCGTGCACGGCGTCCACCCGGAGCGTGCGGGTCTTCCGGTCAGCGGCGGCATCGAGCTTGCCCACCAACCGATCGCCCGAGAGGATCGGCAGCGCGAAGAACCCCCACCGTCGTTCGATCGCTGGCTTGTACATCTCGAGGGCGTAGTCGAACTCGAACAGATCCGCCATGCGCGCGCGGTCGTACACCAACCGATCGAGCGGCGACAGAAGTGCCGCGCGTCCTTCGAACGGCCGGCCCAGCGCCTCCAGTCCGACAGGATCAACTCGCCAGTCGCCCCGCACGCCGTCGACGGTTGCCGGCAGACCGACGGGGCCCACGTCGTTGGGCTCCACCGGGGTCTCGGTCGTTCGAGCACGGGCGATGCCGAGCGCACGCAGCCGCCGCTCGGCCCGGCGTCGATCAGCTTCCTCGACCGGCACGGCCGGCACATCGGGGTACACACGCTCGGCGAGATCCCACACGCGATCGCGCCCCCGGTGCCCGGCGATGGCCACCTCGCCCCGTTGGCCCATGAACTCGAGCAGCATCCCGACGTTCTTGTTGTTGTTCCAACCCGACGAGGCCCAGGGCGTGACGCACGAGTCGGGGATCTCCTTCGACGACAGCGGACCTGCTTCGCGGAGTCGGCGCAGGATGTCGCGGCGGCACCCGTCGTTGACATCGACCCAGTCACTCTGGCGCCGGCGGTAGGCAGGCACGTCGTCGACGCCCGGCCAGCGGGCCATGTCGGCCAGGTACAGCGAGACGTCGTCGGCCGGACGAAGGATGCCGCGAATGTCGACCACGCGATGTTCGGCCATCGCGGCAGCGAGGTGACCCGGCGAGTACGCCGACCCGAGACGGCTCCACAACACCAGGTCTGCGCTCGGTGCAACCGCCTTGGTCCCGTCGACCTGGACGCCGGCGAGGTGACTCACCACCTGCATCACGTCGAGTGGCCTGTGCGCGTCGAGGAGTTGCGCACGTACGGCAATTCTCCGAGCATCCCGTCGAGAGAGCCGGTGCACCGTCGCCACACGGCGAGCCTAGGTGTGCAGCGATCATCGACGGGGCTCCACTCGGCCGCACCGACCCGCGTCGGGTTCCGAACCTGAACAACTCGCGCCGGCGACGCGGCTGCCGCGGATGCAGGCCGGTGCGCTAGATGCGCTCCCAGTAGCGACGGAGCTCCCAGTCGGTGACGGTCTGGTTGAAGGCCTGCCACTCGGCTTTGGCCATCGTGAGGATGTGGTGATGCACGGCATCGCCGAAGCACTCCCGTGCGATCGTGCTCTGTTCCCAGAGAGCGATCGCGTCGGGCAGGTTCCACGGGATGCGGTCGATCTCGGGTGCCTCGTAGCCGTTGCCGCTGAACGGTTCGCCGAGTGGCAGTTCGTGGCGAATGCCGTACAGCCCTCCGGCCAGCGTGCCTGCGAAGGCGAAGTACGAGTTGGCGTCGCTGCCGGGGATGCGGCACTCGACACGCGTGCCCTTGCCGTGACCCACCAGGCGGTATCCGAGGGTGCGGTTGTCGACACCCCAGCCGATGCCCGTCGGCGCCCACGAGCCGAGCTGGAACCGCTTGTAGCTGTTGATCGTGGGAGCCCACAGCAGGCTGAACTCCCGGGCGGTGGCGATGAGGCCGGCGAGGTAGTGCTGGAACAGCGGGCTCATGTGATGCGGGTCGCCGTGGCCGCCTTCGAACAGCGCTGTCTTGCCGTCGAGGCTCCACAAGCTGGAGTGGATGTGGCACGACGAACCGGTGTCGTTGAAGTCGTACTTGGCCATGAAGCTGACCGAGCGACCGTTCAGATGAGCGATCTCCTTGGCCGCGGTCTTGTACACGCTGTTGCGGTCGGCCATCTCGACGGCGGTGGTGTAGTCGAGGTTGATCTCGTGCTGGCCCTTTCCTGCTTCACCCTTGCTGAACTCGACCGGCACACCGGCGGCCTCGAGACCGCGCCTGATCGCGCCGAGGATGTACTCGTCCTTCGTGGTCTGCAGGATGTGGTAGTCCTCCAACCAGGGCGAGTGCGGCTGGAGGTCGCGGTAGCCCTTCTGATGAGCCTCGTCGTAGGTGTCCTTGAACAGGTAGAACTCGATCTCGCTGGCCACCATCGGCAAGAAGCCCAGCTCGGCAGCAGCCTCCACCTGGCGCTGCAGGATGCTGCGCGGCGCCACCTCGATCAGTTCGCCGGTGGTCACGTCGAGCAGATCGCACATGATCATCGCCGTCTTGTCGACCCATGGGATGATCCGCACGGTGTCCCAGTCGGCGCGGGCGAGCATGTCGCCGTAGCCCTGCTCGTAGCTCGTGAATTCGTACCCCGCCACCGGGTTGTTGTCCATGTCGCACGCGATCAGGTAGTCGCAGTTCTCGGTGCCGTCGTCTGCCACCTGCTGCAGGAAGAACCGCCCGGTCGTGCGCTTGCCCACCAGTCGACCTTGGAGATCGGGGAACACCATCAGCACCGTGTCGATCTCACCGGCGCGGATCTTCCCCTCGAGGGCTTCACGGGTCACTTCGATGCGTGCAGACATGGTGGGGACTGTAGAGCGTGGGTCGGGATCACCCGGTCACGACCGAGGCGAGCCGGCGAGCCCGCGCCCATCGAGCGCTGATCTATCGTCGAGCTCATGGGTATCAACGGCATCCATCATGTCCTCGTCACCACCGACGACTACTCGGCAACGCTCGCGTTCTGGCTCCGCAGCGGGTTCACCCTCGACTTCGAGACCGGTCACGGCAGTGCCAAGTTCGACCCGCCGACACCGGGTCCGTACGTGTTCGTCGACACCGCCGACGAAGGAGTCCAGCCGACCGTGCAGCTGTACCTCGACGTGAGCGAACACGAACACATCGAGGGCGCCTGGGAAGCGACCCACTGGGGCACCTTCGTGCAACCCCGCACCGATCCCGATGGGCGCACGGTGTGGCTGCAAGAGGTCGGCCCCGACGGCCACTGAGGCTCGCGAATTCGCCTCCCGAAGTAGGCCTGAAGCAGGCCCGAAGCAGGCCTGATCAGGCCTTCTTCTTGACGACTTCCTTCGCAGGCTTGAGCACACCCTTGGCGAGCGCCTCGTCGAGGTAGCGCTCGGCTTCTTCGGCGCTGACCCTGAGCGCAGGGGCGATCTCGCTGATCAGGTTGATGCGGGCACGGTCGTACATCGTGCGCTCCGCGGCCGACAGCGACGCGTCGCGATTGCGCGCCGCCAGGTTTCGAACGACCTCGGCCACCTGATACACGTCGCCGCTCTTCAGCTTCTCCTGGTGGTTCTTGAACCGGCGACTCCAGTTGGAGGGCACGCGCGGGTCGGCCTTCGACAGCACCGAGACCAAGTCTTCAAGCTCGTCGCTCGACACCGGCGGACGCACGCCCACCTCGGCCGCCTTCAGCGTGGGAACCGACAGCGTCATCTCGTTGATGACCGTGCGCAGGATGAGGTACTCCTGCGTGGATCCGAAAGCATCCATCTTCTTGGTACCCATCACGATGCACGCACCGTGCTGGGGATAGATGACGGTTTCGCCCTTCTTGAACTTCAAGGTTGACCTCGCTGAGTTCTGCTGACACCGCCGTCGAGTGCTGGCGATCGCCGGCGTTGGCTGGCTTTTCGGTTCCCGGCCGTTGATTCCGGTCATCAAAGGGTAGGCCGCGAAGCAGCAAATCACTCCCGCCGAACCTGGTTGCGCGCGCGGCCGGTCAGGTCTTCGGTGGCACCGGGCTGTGACAAGCTCTGGCTCGATGACAACCTTCGGATTCAGCTCCACCACGGACGACGTGCTCGCCGGTCACGACCTCTCGGGACGACACGTGCTCGTGACCGGCGGGTCCACCGGACTGGGCGAGGAGACGTCGCGCGCACTCGCCGCGCATGGCGCAACGGTCACGATGGCGGTGCGCGATCTGGCGCGTGGCGAAGCGGCAGCAGATCGCATCCGCGCCAACACCGCCGGTGCCGACCTCCGACTTCGCCAGGTCGACCTGGCATCGCTCGCCAGCGTGCGCAGCTTCGCCGACGGCTTCCTCGCCGACCACGGCACCCTCGACGTGTTGATCAACAACGCGGGCATCATGGCCTGCCCGCAGGGCACCACGGTCGACGGCTTCGAGGTGCAGTTCGGGACGAACCACCTCGGCCACTTCCTGCTCGGTGTGCTGCTCGCACCGGCATTGGTTGCCGGAGCACCGAGCCGCCTCGTGTCGCTCAGCTCACGCGGACACGCCTTTGCCGCCGTCGACCTCGACGATTGGAACTTCGAGCGCACCACCTACGAACCCTTCGTCGCCTACGGACGCGCCAAGACGGCCAACGCGCTGTTCGCCGTCGGCTTCCAACAGCACTTCGGTGACTCGGGCGTGCAGGCGTTCTCGGTGCATCCGGGGGGCATCCACACCGAGCTCGGACGGCACATGACCCCCGAGGTCATCCAGACGCTCATGGCACGGGTCGCCGACAGCGGCCGTGAGTTCGCGTGGAAGACGATCCCCCAGGGTGCGGCGACCTCGGTGTGGGCGGCCACAGCCGCCGAGCTCGACGGTCACGGCGGCGCATACCTCGAGGACTGCGGCATCTCCCCCGTGTCCGACGACGAGAGCGCCAACACAGGCGTTCGCTCCTACGCGATCGATCCCGATGCGGCCGACAGGTTGTGGACGCTCAGCGAGCGGCTGGTCGGTCTGACCTGATCACTCGGCTTCGCGGACGACCAACGTGGCCGTGAGCTCCAGCCGCTCACCGTCGCGAAGCACCGTGAACGTCAGCGGTTCGCCAGGGCGGCCGTCGCGGATCGCGGCGATCAGCCCACCCTGACCTCCGACCGGGCGACCTCCGGCTTCGATCACCACGTCGCCGACCTCGACGCCCGCCTGGTCGGCGGGTCCGTCGGGTGTGACCTCGGCGATCACCGCGCCCGCGCCACCATCGTCGCGGTCCTCGATGGCGACACCCAAGAACCCCTCCACCGGTTCGTCTCCGTCGGCGGCGGCGCGCAGCGTGTCGATCTCCGACAGCAAGGTGCGCGCCGAGATGGCGAAGCCGACGTTGCTGGCCGAACGGGTGGAGTTGCCGGTGGCCACGGCCGTGTTGATGCCGATCACCTCGCCGTCGGCGTTCACCAGCGGTCCGCCCGAGTTGCCCGAGGAGATGGCTGCATCGGTCTGGACCAGGCCGCCGAGCGCACCCATCTCGGTCACGAGCGTGCGATCGAGCGCCGAGACCACGCCGGTCGTGACGCTGGCACCACCGTCGAGCGCGAGCGCAAAGCCGATCGCCACGACCGGCTCACCCACGCGGACATCGTCGGGGGCCGCGATCGTCGCGGCCGGCAGCCCGGTGGCGTCGATGCGCAGGAGGGCCAGATCGTTCGGGACATCTGCCGCGAGCACTTCTGCATCCCGCGGCTCGGTCTCGCCCGCCAGGCGGACGCGAACCGTGTCGGCGCCCTGCACCACATGAGCGTTGGTGAGGATCTCGCCGTCTTCGGTGATGATCACGCCAGTTCCGGTGCCGTACACCTGGCCGTCGATGATGCTGGTGATCGTCACCGTGCTGGGGCCGACCTTGTCGGCCACCGCGGCCACGTCGACATCGGCCAACGACATCACGCCCGTGCCCGACTCAGCGTCGGCCGGCGCGATGATCGGCGACTGCGACGAGGGACCATCGATGCGGTCGTCGTCGGCCACGCGCGCACCGATCACGCCTCCGACACCGCCGGCACCGAGGGCGAGCAGGGTGGCTGCGGCCACGACCGGCCAGCGGCGGGGCGTACGTCGAGGTGCCGCGTCCGCGGGCGCGACGTGCACGTGAGCGACGGGGGGCGGGAAGACGCTGGCGAGGGGCTGCGACGGGAGGGGTTCCATGGCGTCCATGACAGAGAGTATGGAGCCATCGGGGTGAACGGATGGTGAGAGCGAGGTGTGAACTCGCCGATGTCGGGTCGTCCCGGCTGCGTGTGACTGCATTTGGCTGCATCGGACGCGACCGAGGCGATGACGCCTGGGCGACGACCTGCACCGTGGCGCCTCCGGAGAGACTCGAACTCCCAACCTACGGGGTAGAAACCCGCTGCTCTATCCATTGAGCTACGGAGGCAACGGCGCCAAGCCTAGGCCCACGGGCTGCTGGCACGGCGGTGCATCAGGCCAGGGCGAGCAGCTCTCGCCGGAGGAGGTCGAGTGCGGTGATCACGCTCATCTGTCGCATCTGATCGCGCAGTCCTGGCATCCGGAACGTTCGGGCGAGCGTCTCGCCACCAGGCATCGCGATGCCGACACACAGGGTGCCGACCGGCATGCCGTCCTGTTCGGCCGGCCCGGCCACCCCGGTCAGGGCCAGGCCGACATCGGCGCGCAGCACGCGTCGCGCTCCCTCGCACATCTGCCGGGCCGCTGCCTCGCTGACCACCGGCCCCCGATCAACACCGAGAAGGTCGAACTTCACCTCGCTGGCGTAGCTGACCACCGAGCCGACGAACACCTCGCTCGCGCCCGGCACGTTGGTGATCCGGCCCGCGACGAGCCCGCCGGTGACCGACTCGGCGAGGCCGAGGCTCCAGCCTCGGGTCCGCAGCAGATCCAACACGACCGACTCCATCGTGTCGTCGTCGACGCCGAAGACCTGCTGCCCGAGAATGCCGCGAATCCGCTCCTCGACCGGGGCGAGCAACGAGGCCGCCTCCACATCGGTCGGAGCCTTTGCGGTGAGCCGAACCTTGATGCCCTCCCAACCGCTGGCCAGGAACGCAAGCGTGGCCGTGCCCGCTGCCTCGAGTTGGTCGATCACGGGATCGAGCCGTTCGTTGAGCCCGCTCTCGCTCTCGCCCCAGGTGCGCAACGTCCGGCTCACGATCACCGACGGATCGCCGTTGCGCCGGCGCAGATCGGGCAGCACGGCACGCTCGATCATGTCCTTCATCTCGTGGGGAACGCCGGGCACCGCATAGACGACCTTGGCGACCCCGTCGATCGTGATCGGGCAGATCAGACCTGGCGCCGTTCCCCGGGTCTGACGGATGAGGTCGGCACCCACCGGCACCTGTGCCTGGCGCAGGTTGTTGTCGGCCATCGGTCGGTTGCGCGCCGCGAACAGGTCGCGGATCAGCTGCGCCACCGATTCGTCGTGCACGAGGTCGACGCCCATCACCGCAGCGATCGCCTCCCTGGTCACGTCGTCATGGGTGGGGCCGAGACCCCCGCACACGATCACCGCGTCGGCATCGGCGAGCACGCGTCGCAACACGCTCTCCATCCGGCCGAGGTTGTCGCCCACCTTCACCTGCATCAGTGAGTCGATTCCGTTCGCGGCCAACTGCTCACCGATCCACGACGAGTTGGTGTCGACGATCTGCCCGAGCAGCAACTCGGTACCGATCGCCACGACGTCGCACCTCATGTCGCGCGCCGCCCCGGAGCCGCCATCGCTCGCACGGCCTGCACGATCGGCATGACCCTCACGATCGGCATGGCCCTCACGATCGGCAAGGTGGGCACCATCGGCGAGGTGGGCACCATCGGCGAGGTGGGCACCATCGGCAAGGTGGGCACCATCAGCCGATCTGCGTGAGGACGATCTCGCGCTTGCCCGTGTGCGCTCGCCACATGTACTGCCCGCCGCTGAT
>JAYUSX010000401.1:0-8076 GCA_043755475.1 Actinomycetota bacterium | reverse complement strand
GCGGCGGCCCCCCGATCATGGCGCTCGCCGTCCATGTGAGCGGCGAGCCGCTCACACTGCTCCCCACCGGCGCCGACGGCTGGCTCGATCCCGCGCCGTCGATCTCGTTCCGTCACCTCGAGCCAGGCACGCTCCCTGACGGCCGCTACCGGATGGGCTTCGCCTGCGCCCGTCCCGCATCGGACGGGATCTCCACGACCGACCGTTCGTGGTGGTTCGAGATGGACGTCGTCGGCGACGATGCGGGAGGGCCGGCAGAGTTCCGCTGGCGGGTCGGCCCCGAACCCCGGACGGTGAGCGTCAACGTGTCACCGACGCTGCTGGACCCCCCGTCCGAGCCGGCACCCCCCGCCCTGCCTCCGTCCGCACGGCTCGAGGCCGGCGACGGCGGTCCGGGCACCACGGCCGGCCCCGGCGGCCCCGGTCTCGTCCAGGAGGTCTTCGTGGTCGTCCCCGGCTCGACCACGACGACCACGACGACCACGACGACCACGACGACCACGACGACGACGGTTCCGGCTACCACGACCACGGCGGTCGGGGGCGGGGCCGTCACCACCACGGCGGTCACCACCACCGTCGTGGGTGCCGGCGGACCGGTGCCGAGCACGACCATCGTCGGCTCAGCGGCCGGTGGCACCGGCTCCGGCGGCTCGGGCACGGGAAGCGGCACGCGGAACCGGTTCCCCCGCACCGGCTCCGAGGTCCGCGGCCTACTGCTGTGGGGGCTTGCGCTCGTGATCTTCGGCCGGATGGCCGTCCTCGGCACCAGGCGTGCCGAACGTGAGCGCGGCGCCGACGCAGGAGCGCTGGGGGTCTGAACCCGAGGCCACCGGCGCGCTCGAGCGACGGTCAGCCGATGCGGACGAGGCAGCCGCGAAACGAACTCCGGCGCTCATTCGCCGACGGGCCGCCCCGATGTGCGGGTTCACTCTCGGGCGCGTCGGCTTCCGCAAAGAGTTCAGCGTGAGTTCACCGGTGGTTCCTGGCTGCGGTGCCGCCGTTGCGATTGCATGGGGTCGTGGCCGGACCTACCGATGACGTCGTGCGGGGAAACTGGGCGAGCGACCTGTGGGGGCGCTACCCCTACCGTTGGTTCGACGGCGAGAACTGGTCGGCGCTCGTGTTCGACGGGACCACCCAGTACCTCGACCCGTTCGTGACGTCGATCCGCCCGGAGACACCGGCGTCGTCATCCACACCGGCATCCGCACCGGCATCGATGCCGATCGTGTCGCCGGTGCCGACGCCCGCACCGGTCGACGCGCTCTCCCTGTCGCCGAGGGTTCTCGGCGCGCCGACCGTGGGGTCGACAGCGGAACTTCGGCCCGGCCCTCGCGGGGTTGCAGTTGCAACGACCGCAGCTGGCCAGGTGGGAGTTGCGACCCGGACGACCGGCGGATCATCGAGCGGCGGAGCGAGCTCGGAGAAGAAGCGGCCGATCTGGGTCCCGGTGGTCGGGGTGCTGATGGTGATCGGTTTCTCCTGGTGGCTCTACAACCTGCGCGGTGGCGACGACGAGTTTGCGTCGTCGACCGACACCGCCGCCGACGCGTCCGACGCCCTCTTCGACGCGTCATCGGTGACGACGACGGTCGCCCCGTCCACGACCCTTGCGATCCCGTCCACCACGGCCGAGGTCGCCTCGCTGCCCCCTCCCGTCGCCCCCGACGCCACGGCGACCGGCCTGCATGACTGCATCGAGTTCGTCCCGCAGGCCGCCTACGTCCAGACCCCGTGGGCACAGGAGCTGTGGGTGGCGGCTGGTTCGGACGCCGCAGGTCTGCTGGCCTTCTGCGCAGCCCTGCCGCCCGAGCAGCTCACGGAGATCGCCCTCCGGCGCGACGAGCGGGAGTTGGCCACCACCGGTTCCACGTCGCCGGCCCCGACGACCGTCGCTCCGCCGGCGGACTCGATCGTCGTCGGCACGAACGGCCCGCTGCCGTGGCGACCCTGACAGAAGACGGCGCTCGCCATCGATCTTCGAGGGTCACCTGCGCAAAGACCGACTGCC
Source organism: Actinomycetota bacterium (assembly GCA_043755475.1). Lineage (GTDB taxonomy): Bacteria > Actinomycetota > Acidimicrobiia > Acidimicrobiales > Ilumatobacteraceae > VFMC01. The sequence goes on along the minus strand of JAYUSX010000401.1, from coordinate 6,062 downwards.
CAGATGAGGGCTGCACGACCGCGGACCGCGCGACGCGACGTTTGCCGATCTTCGTTTTCGCAGGTCGATGCCGCCGGCGCGCCACCCTTCGCGTTCACCTTGCTGCATTCTTTTTCAATCCGCACTTGCGCCGACCCGGTGTGATAGTGGACAATGACACGGTTGTAATTACAGTGGAGGCAGGCGAATGCAGCAAGACGAGATGATCGACGACAAGAATTGGCAGGACGAGGCGAACTGCCTTGGCGTCGACCCCGACCTCTTCTTCCCTGAGCGAGGTGCTTCCACCCGTGAAGCCAAAGAGGTCTGCCGAGGCTGCATCGTTCGGCTCGACTGCCTCGAGTTCGCCTTGACCAATGGTGAGAAGTTCGGCATCTGGGGCGGCCTGTCCGAGCGAGAGCGTCGCCGACTGCGGCGTCAGCGGGCCCTCGCCAACCGCAAGGTGACCGCCTGACCCCCGAGGTCACATCGTGAGAAGCCAGTGCTAGCCTGACCGACATGCTCGCTTTCCTCGACCCGCCCGAGATCATCCTGATCATCGTCGTCGTGTTGGTGCTCTTCGGTGGTTCGCAACTACCCAAGCTGGCCAAGAACCTCGGCAAGGCTCAGCAGGAGTTCAAGTCAGGTCTCGCGGAGGGTCAGAAAGACCCGTCCGCAGAGACGAAGACCGACTCCGCCAACTGATCGCACCTGGGTGATCCGGCGGATGCATTCGCTGGGCCCGCCGTGCAGCAGCTCGAAATCGTGGTCGTCCGCGGCGAGGACGAACGCAAGCGAAACGCAAACAGGGCGCCATCGCCTCCCTCGTGGAGGCGATGGCGCCCGTGTCGCGTTGTGGGGTGATCAGCTCGCGTTCACGTGTGACTGGGGGCGTCGACGCGACGGCGCTTGAGGATGCGACGGCGCTCGCGCTCGCTGCACCCGCCCCACACACCGTGCTCGATGCGCTGCACGAGCGCGTACTCGAGGCACTGCTCGACAACGGGGCAATCAGCACAGATCTTGCGGGCCCGGTCGACGCCGACGCCATCGCTCGGGAAGAACACCGCGGGCGGATAGTTGCGGCAGTTGCCGCCGCTCATCCACGACGTGGCGGAGTCCTCATCGGAGGGCCGGCTCGTCGTGACGGGATCGTCGGCGAGCGGAGACGTGCGGCGGGCTGGGTCTCGGGAGGGGAAGTGCAACGGCATGGGCGGAGGTCTCCTTGTCGTTCCGCGATGAATCACGGAGTGGTGTGCGCCCGCACGAGGCCCCGGGGGGTCTCGACAACCGCTCCACCGAATGGAACATCACCAGTACTGACGCTCCACGAGGTGGGTTGGTTCCCGATATCTGGTGAGAATCTAGCAGGACAGACATCGCGAGGGCAGCATCGCGAGCAGGAAACGTTCCCGCCAGCGACCGTGGTGTCCGGCGCCGATCACCCATTCGGATGAATAGTCGACGTGCAGGTGCTCGCCGAACACAGGCCACGCCCGGCCACGACGATGGCCGGTAGACTCCGGCTCCTGCCCCGGCCGTTTCGCCGCGGCCCACAGTGTCGCAAGCGCTCACATCCGCTCACATCCGCTCACACATCCGCTCACATCGAGGATCTCCACATGACCGACATCGCCACAGAGCCGCCGCGGGCGCACGCTCGCATCGTCTACCTCGGCCCGGTCTCGCCGCACTGGGAGGTGTACGCCGACTATGGCGATCGCGTCCTGCTCGATGAGTTCAGGGCCCGCGTGTTGGCCCGATTGGTGCTGTTGCCTCGCGACGATCCGCAGTTCCGGCGCAACCGCGAGCGGATCATCCGCGACGCCGAACGTGAGCGGATCACGATCGAGTGGGATCTCGGCATCCCCGAGTCGGACTGACGGATCGGCGCCTTCGCCCGTGCCGAGAAGCCGCCGGCTTCCGACCTGAGCGATCGTCGCGGCACGAGCACATCAGGAACGGACGGAACCCATGGACGGCAGTTGGTTTCCTCACGAGGAGCGAGAGTCGCCCCCCGAATTGCTGAACCGCGAACTGAGCTGGCTCGATTTCAACGAGCGTGTGCTCGGACTGGCCGCTGAGCACGGCATCCCGTTGCTCGAGCGGGTGAAGTTCATCGCGATCGCCTCGAGCAACCTCGACGAGTTCTTCCAGGTTCGGGTCGCGGCGCTGAAGGACCAGGTGGCTGCCGGGCTGACAGCGCCTGCGCCCGATGGTCTGAACCCGTCGCAGCAGCTCGCGGCGATTGGTGAGACGGTCGGATCGTTCGTGGTCCGCCAGGAGGGCCTGCTGCTCGGATCGTTGCTCCCCGAGATGCGTCGCAACGGGATCGAGGTGCTCGACTGGGCCGACCTCGAGCTCGTCGACCGCCAGGAGTTGTCGGGGCAGTTCGAACGCCGCATCTTCCCGGTGCTGACGCCTCTGGCCGTCGACCCAGCACATCCCTTTCCGTACATCTCGAGCCTCGCGCTCAGCCTGGCGGCGATGGTGAGCGATCCCGAGACCGGTGAACGCCGATTCGCCCGGGTCAAGGTGCCCAACGTGTTCCCCCGGCTGATGGCGCTGGCCGACGGGCACCGGTTCGTGCCGGTCGAGCAGGTGATCGCCGCGCACATGCACCTCTTGTACGCCGGCATGGTGGTGGAGGAGTGCGCGGCGTTCCGCGTCACCCGGAACGCCGACCTCACCCTCGAAGACGAAGATGCCGACGATCTCCTGGCAGCCGTCGAGCTCGAGCTCCGTCGGCGTCGCTTCGGCCGGGCCGTGCGTCTCGAGGTGCAAGCGGGCACCAGCGTCGAGATGGTGGAACTGCTGATCCGCGAGCTCGACCTCGAGCCCGCCGACGTCTCGTACCACGCAGCCATGCTCGACCTCACCTGCGTCCTCCAGCTCGCCGGACTCGATCGTCCGGAGCTGAAGGACACACCGTGGCCACCCGTCACTGCGGGGCGCATCGCTGCGGCCGACGAGGCCGAGCGCAGCATCTTCTCGGTGATCCGCGAGCGGCCCCTCCTCGTGCATCACCCCTATGAGAGCTTCGCCAGCAGCATCGAGAGCTTCATCGCCCAAGCCGCCGACGACCCGAAGGTGCAGTCGATCAAGATGACGCTGTACCGCGCGGGCGGCGACAGCCCGATTGCCCGCAGCCTCATGCGGGCCGCCGAACGAGGCGTGCAGGTGGCGGTCCTGGTCGAGCTGAAGGCTCGCTTCGACGAGGCCACGAACGTCGGCTGGGCAAAGACCCTGGAGCGCTCCGGCGTGCACGTCGTGTACGGCCTGGTTGGGTTGAAGACCCACGCCAAGTGCGTGCTCGTGGTGCGCAACGACCACGACGGGCTGCGCCGCTACTGCCACATCGGCACCGGCAACTACAACTCTCGTACGGCGCGCATCTACGAAGACGTCGGGGTGATCACGTGTGATCCCGCCGTCGGCGCCGACGTGACGCAGTTGTTCAACCATCTCACCGGCTACAGCCGTACCCACGAGTTCGAGAACCTGCTCGTCGCACCGCGAGAGTTGCGGAACCAACTCGTCGATCTGATCGAGCACGAATCGACGTTCGGGCCCGAGGGACACATCCGGGTGAAGCTCAACTCACTGGCCGATCCCGGCCTGATCGAGGCGCTCTACAGGGCTTCGCAGGCGGGCGCACGGATCGATCTGCTGGTGCGCGGCATCTGCTGTCTGGTGCCGGGTGTGAAGGGCGTGAGCGAGACCATCCAGGTGAGGTCGTTGCTCGGCCGTTACCTCGAGCACTCGCGCATCTGCTGGTTCGCGCATGGTGATCAGCGGGGCGGGGACGGACCCGATGGCCCGTTGTTCCTCGTCGGTTCGGCCGACTGGATGCCGCGGAACCTCGACCGTCGGATCGAGGTGTTGGTGCCGGTCACCCATCCCAAGCACCAAGTGTGGCTCAACTCGGTGTTCGAGCACACCTGGGCCGACGACGTGGTCCGGTGGGAGCTCGACGCCGAAGGTCTGTGGCACCGGTGCGGGCCGGAGCGCTTCGACGAGGGCGACGCCCAGGAGCGTTTCTACCGGTGGGTGGCCCACAAGCAACGCCGCTGACCGGTCATCGACAGGCCATCGATGGGCCATCGACACGCCGTCCCGCGTATCCCGTGGCCAGCACCGATCGTTCACCCGGTGCTCATCCTGATGTCTGCACTGCGCCCGTTGGCCGTTGCTTTCGTCGTCGTTCACCTCTCGTTCATCCGTTGCACAGCTGAACGACACCTGGACTTCCTACGGTGCTTTCCGTTGTTCCAACAGCATCTCAAGGAGACAGACAACGTGAACACTTCGAAGCGGCGCTTGGCACTGGCCGGCGTCATCAGCCTCTCCCTCTTGGCCGCCGCATGCGGCGACGACGAGGAGACGGCGACGACCGAGGCCCCAGCGGCGACGGAGGCCCCGTCGGCCACCGAAACCCCTGGCGCCACCGAAGCCCCCGGGGCCACCGACCCGGCCGGCGAGACGGAGTTGGCAGCCGGCGAGGTCTTCGTCACCGGTTCGTCGACGGTGGAGCCGATCTCGATCCGCGTCGGCGAGCTCGCCGGCGAGATGAGCGGCGGCGACCTCGCCGTCACCGTGGAAGGCCCTGGCACCGGTGATGGCTTCAAGAAGTTCTGCGCCGGCGAAGGTGACATCACCGGCGCCTCGCGCAGTATCAAGGACGAAGAGGCCCAGCTCTGCACCGACGGTGGCGTGAACTTCGTCGAACTGCAGGTCGGCATCGACGGTCTCACCGTGGCCACCAGCCCGGCCAACAGTGCTGTCGAGTGCCTCGACGTGGCGGCGCTCTACGCCCTCCTCGGCCCCGAGTCGGAAGGCTTCGAGAACTGGAGCGACGCCAACGATCTCGCCACCGAGCTCGGGTCGGCGTATGTGCCGCTTCCCGATGCTCCGCTGGTGATCAGCGGGCCCGGCGAGGAGAGCGGCACGTACGACACGCTCGTCGAGTTCGTCGCGAAGAAGATCGCCGAGGAGCGTGGCGTCGATGACGCCTTCCGCGCCGACTACGCGTCGAGCCCCAATGACAACCTCATCGTCGAGGGCATCGAAGGCAGCGACACCTCGCTCGGCTGGATCGGCTACGCCTACTACAAGGCCGAGGCCGAGCGCATGAAGGCCGTCGCCATCGCCAACAAGGACGGCGAGTGCGTGGCCCCGACCGACGAGACCGTCGCCGACGGTTCGTATCCGTTCTCCCGCCCGCTGTTCATCTACGTGAACGTCGACAAGGCGAAGGCGAACCCGGCCGTTGCGTCCTACGTGGACCTCTTCTTGTCGGCCGAGGGCTTCGCCCAGGTGGTCGACGCCGGCTACGTCGCCGAGGACGCCGCCAAGCAGGACGCCGCCAAGGCGGCGTGGGCAGGGATCTGATCCAGCCGATCTAGAATCGGTCCGGCCGTCGCCCGTCGGCGGCCGGATCGATCTCGTCGGTCCATCATCGCCACCAGCGGTCCGACGTATCGCGGGCCGATCGCACCGTCCGTGGAAAGGAACTTGTGTCCGCCGTCCCCAGCCTGACCATCGCCGATCTGCAGGGCGATCGGAAGCGCCGCAACAGAGAAACGCAGATGCGCCGGGTGTTCCGGCTGGCGTCGCTGATGTCGGTCGTGATCAGCGCGCTGATCGTGTTCACACTGGTTCGCGGCGCCATCGACTTCTTGCGGCTGGTCCCCATCGGCGATCTGATCGATGGGTCCAAGGTCCCCGGATGGTTCCCTCGACGCGAACGCTTCGACCTTCCCACCGTGCTGTTCGGCAGCATCATCATGGGCTCGATCGCAATGGTGGTCGCCGTGCCGTTCGGGCTCGGCACGGCCATCTATCTGTCCGAATACGCATCCCCCCGTGTTCGGAGAGTGCTCAAGCCCGTGATCGAGGTGCTCGCCGGCATGCCGTCGGTCGTGGTCGGCTACTTCGCCCTGAAGTTCATCGCCCCCGACATCGTGCAGCCCCTCTTCGCCCCCGACAAGGTGCAGAACATGCTCGCGGCCGGCATGGGCATCGGCATCCTGATCATCCCGATCATGGCGTCGGTGTCGGAAGATGCGCTCTCGGCGGTGCCG
>JAYUSX010000400.1:0-8077 GCA_043755475.1 Actinomycetota bacterium | reverse complement strand
GCAATCCACAGTTGGCCGGACGAAGTGGAGCCACGTCCACGCCGGCATCGCGCAGCACGTGCGCCCATCCACCGTCGGAACCGACGCGCGGCCAGCTCGCCCCTCCGAGCGCGAGCACCACCACGTCGGTGTCGGAGTCGAACGTTGCCGACGACGTCGCGAGGCGCACGCTGCCGGGCCGATCGCCGAAGCCGACGAAACGGCGTCGAGTCTCGAACACCACACCGGCATCACGGAGGCGTGTCAGCCAGGCCCGCAACAGCGGCGTCGCACGGAACGACGACGGGAACACCCGCCCGCTCGACCCGACGAAGGTGGCCTCTCCCAGTCCCTCGCACCACGCCCGCAACTCCTCGGCACCCCAAGCGCGCAGGGCCGGTTCCAGCAGTGTCCGTGCCTCGCCGTAGCGACCGATCAACGCGTCGAACGGTTCGCTGTGCGTCAGGTTCAGTCCGCCTCGGCCGGCGAGCAACAGCTTGCGACCCACCGATGCCATGTGGTCGGAGACGGTGACCGCCCAACCGGCGTCGGCCAGCACCTCGGCCGCGATCAACCCCGCCGGACCACCGCCCACCACCGTCGCCGACCGCCGTTCAGGTCTCCGATCGGCCATCGAGTCAGGCTACGAGCCACCTCGTCGCCGGTACGCGTTTCCCCGTCGTCGAGCCGGTGCAACGATCGGTTCCGCCTCAGTCGCCGACGATGCCGCCGTCTGTTCGTCGCACCACGATGACCGACGAACGCGGGCGGTTCCCCGGTCCGTCCGGCCAAGAACTGACTGCCGTCGGGTTCGCGGGGTTACTGACGAAGGAGAGCGGTTCGCCTGGATGCTGGATGCCGACGAACATCGCCTTGTGATCAGGCGACATCGCGATGCCTGTGACTTCGCAGTTCGGCGGCCCGATCAGGAAGCGACGAGTCTGGCGGGTCTCCGTGTCGGCCACGAGCATCGTGTTCGCTCTCAGATTGGCGTACTGCGGCAAACCCTGCTGACTCGGCGAAGCGTCGCACTGGATCCAGAGCCGTCCCAGCGGGTCGGTCCAGATACCGTCGGGCGAGCCGAAGGAGTCGCCCACGACCGTGCCGGCAAAGGAGGGCACACCCAGGGAGGGGTCGCCGGCAAGGATGAAGATCTCCCAGTCGAACGCCGTGCCGCTGTGGTCGCCGCGCTCACTCCAACGGATGATATGACCGTACTGGTTGACGGCGCGCGGGTTGGCCGGGTCGGTGCCGGGGTTGGTGCCGGTGCCCCGCCGCGAGTTGTTCGTGCACGTCACGTACATGTCACCGTTGAGTTCATCGTGGGTGATCCATTCCGGGCGGTCCATCCGTGTCGCGCCGACGGCGTCGGCAGCCTGTCGGGTTCGTACGAGCACCGTCGCCTGGTCGGGGAAGCCGTTCGCCGCGGTCAACGGACCGACACCTTGCACCAGGGGCAGCCACTCACCGCTGCCATCGGGATTGAACTTGGCGACGTAGAGCGTGCCGCGGTCGAGCGGGCTCTCGCCGCGACCGCGCATCTTGCGCCACTTGTCGGCCGAGACGAACTTGTAGATGTATTCGAAGATCTGGTCGTCGCCGGTGTAGACGACGACCTTGCCGTTCTTGGCGGTCACGGCTGTGGCGCCCTCGTGCTTGATGCGTCCGAGCGCGGTGCGCTTGATGGGCGGCAGATCGGGGCGCACCGGGTCGATCTCTGTGATCCAACCGAAACGATTCGGCTCGTTCGGGTGGAGGCTGGGGTTGAACCGGGTGTCGTGCTCGAACCAGCGATACCCGAAGCCGGTGGCGTTGATGCCGTACCGCGCCTGATCGGCGGTGGGTGCACCGGCTCCGCCGAAGTAGCCGTCGAAGTTCTCCTCCGTCGTCAGGTACGTGCCCCACGGCGAAGGGCCGCTCGCACACTGATTGACGATGCCGATGACGGAACGCCCGGTGGGATCGGCCGCCGTCTGGAGGAGTGCGTGCCCAGCGGCCGGGCCGCTGATCGAGGCAGGGGTCAGCGTCGAGATACGGCGGTTGTACTGCGACGGCACGATCACCCACGTGTCGCCCTGCTTCTCGATCGTCACGATCGAGACACCGTGCGCCGCTTGCACCTTGCGAACCTTTTCTGCGTTCCACGGCACGGTGCCGCCGACGTTGATCAGACCGTCGTCGTGGTACTCGTTGTTGACACAGAGGATCGCGCGGTTGTGCGACAGCGGGAACAACGCCATGCCGTCGCAGTGCGACCCGAACTGCTCCTCCTGCTCGAACGACGTGTTCGATGCATCGTTCTTGTACGCCGGGAACGAGCCGAGGATCGGATCGCCATGGCGCACGAGGATGTCGACCACGTAACCGTCGGGCACGGTGACACCGTCGAACAGAGGCAACGTCGGCGACGGCACACCAGTGAAACCGATCGGGCGGCGTTTCCCGCGGTCGATGCCGTGATCAGCAAGTGCCGTACGACCACCGATGCCTGTGAGAAACGCAGCGGCCGCAGCTCCTGCGCCCGCGGCGAGCACCGTTCGGCGGCTGAGCCGTTGCTCGAGCACATCGAAGAACGACGGTGCGGTTGACGGATTCGAAACGTCATCATCCCGGTCCATGACTGCCTCCTTGTGTGAAAGTGAAATTCTGTCACGCGTGGAGAACGGCAGGTGACGGAGCCAGGTTCACGGCCGAGGAAGAACGCTGAACCGCACGACTGGTCGATCCGTGGTTTCCATGCGATGCGACCTCTGTTCGGCTCTCGCTGATACATCGGGTCGGAGAATGACAAAAGGCCCCGCCCGTTGGCGGAGCCTTCCTCTGTCACGGGCCCAACTGTCAGCCAGGTCCGTTCAGCGCGCTCGAAGGGACTTGAACCCCTAACCTTCTGATCCGTAGTCAGATGCTCTATCCATTGAGCTACGAGCGCTCGGTGCACCCACGCGAACGTGGACGCATCGGTCCGCAAGTGTAACCGGGGGCTGCGCCAACGACACCTTGGATTGTGAGCAGGGCGCCACGGCATGGCGACGACCCGTCCGTTCGGTCAGAGTGCCCAGGGCCGGAAACTGCCGGAACGCTGGTACAGCGTGTACGCCGCCGCCGCGTTGATCGTGGGGTCGAGCAACTGGCTGGCGCTGGTGACGCCGATGCCGGCGAGCCACGACTTGTGCGGGGTGAAGTTGATCTGGAACAGGCCGTAGCAGCACGAGTTCTTGGCGTTGTTCTTCAGATTGCTCTCGCGGCGAGCGATCCTGAGGGCTTCTTCCTCAAGCTCGTCCGGCCATGCCGCACGGATGATCGCCTCGTTCTCGGCCGCCGAGTACGCCCTCACGGTGGCCGTCGTGGGCGTCGACCCGGCCGTGTTGGACGCGCCGGTTCCTGCCGGCAGGCAGATCGAGCGGCTGGCGAACAACATCGTGCTGGTCGTGGCGTTGTTCGCTGCGAGGAGTGCTTTGGTGGTGACGCCGACCTTCTTCGCGATCGCCAACCAGCCATCACCACGAACGACCGTGTACGTGCCGCTCGCGCACGGAGCTGGCGGCGTCGTGGGCTTGGTCGAGCCGCCGGCAGCGTTGCCGGACGACCCGGTGGTTGACGCCGTCGGCGCCGAGCCAGCGGGAACACAGACCGATCGGCCGGGGTGGATGACCGTGGCGACCGTGGCGGCGTTCGTTGCCAGCAGCGCCTTCGTGGTGACCCCGAGCTTGCGCGCGATGAGGCTCCACCCGTCTCCTGCCACGACTGTGTAGGTGCCGTTGGCACACGCAGGGGCACGTGCGGGGCGCGTCGGAACAGGTGCAGCCGATGCGGCGGCAGGCAGTGCGAGGGAAACTCCGACAGCTGCGACGACGCCGACGGCGACGATCGCGAATCGGCCCGGACGTGCCTGCCCGTGCGCTGTGGGGAGGCGCACACCGCGGCCCGACCCCGGCGCGACCGCGTCGTGTTGTCGGGTCTGTGTGACGATCATGACGAAGAGTCTTGTGGGTTCGTCACACAATTGCAACGCGCGGCGACGTAGCGGGTGCCGGTCTGGTCTCGAACGACGACAGCCCGGCAGGGTTCCTGCCGGGCTGTCGTCATGTGCGGAGAGGGTGGGATTTGAACCCACGGACCACTTTGAGGTGGTCCCCGCATTAGCAGTGCGGTCCATTCGACCTGGCTCTGGCACCTCTCCAGATGTGTAGCTCCGGACCAGCAAGTCCGGCTGTCTTCGTCAGAAGCGCTGGGCATCTGCAGGCCGTGATGATATCCCGGCTGGGTCAGCGGTGCACCGGCGAACCGAGCGAGGAGAACGCTCTTCCCACATCACCGCTGGGCGCCCACATCACCGCTGGGTGCCGGACCGAAGGATCAGGGCGCCAACGTGGTGTCGGGACTTGCGGGTGGGATCGCTTCCGGTGGATCGGTGGGAGGCGACACCGGATCGGCCGGCGGGTCTGCCGGGGGTAACGTGACGACGACCTCGGGCGGCGGCGGCAGCAGCGCAGGCGGTTGGTCGACGGTGGAGCCTGCCCACGGCGGAGCGCAGGTGTACGGCTTGGTCCATGGGCCGCGCCCGCAGAACACCCAGAGATCGCTCGCCGCATCAGCGCATGCCTGCAGCGACGTCTTGACCGAGTCGGTGGTCCACCCGCGCCGACCGAGCGAACCGTGAGGGGCGAACATGCCGGACAGTGCATTCAGCTGGAACGTGCAGTGCGAGTCGTCCTTGGTTCGTGCATTGAGGTTGACCGCCTCGTAGCGGCACCCACCTTCACGGGACGCGACGTACACGGCCCACTGCTGGGTCTCGGCGTCGGCGCCGTCGTTGGCGAACTCGGCAGCGACGATCGCCGCCTGCTCCGGCGTGCACGGCGTGCGATTGCCGTACACCGGGATGCCCTGCGCGGTGAGGCGGTACTCGGGAAGGTCGAGCATGGGCGCCGGGAAGGGACCGGGACCGATGTCGCGGCCGTTGCCGGCGGTCATCCCGCTCCAGATGTCGAGCGCGGCGAGCGTGCGAGGTCCACCGATGCCGTCGGGAGTCAGCGGGGGCGTCGCCTGCTGGTACGCCCGCAGCCCCTCTTGGGTGCCCGTGTCGAAGATGCCGGTGACCTTCACGCCTGGCCAACCGAGCTCGATGAGCCGTTGTTGCAGGCAGGTGACCGACTGGCCGCGGGACACGGAGGTGAGCGTGGCATCGGCGACACAGCGAGCACGGGTGGTGGGTGTGCCTGCGGTCGCGGCCTCTGCCGACGATGCCGAAGGGGCGCCACCGAGGGCACTGGCCGGCACGAAGATCGCCGCCTTGCCTGCGATGCCCAGAGCGACGAGCGTGTCCTCGCCTGCTGCTCCGTTGACGGCGAGCGGCGGATGGGTGGCCTGGAACCAGCGAACGGCGTTCTCGGTTTCCGGGCCGTACAGGCCGTTGTACGGAACCGAGTAGCCCTCCATGATCAGCGCGAACTGCAGGCAGAGCACGCCCGACCCGTAGCTCTGCTGGGCGAGGACCGGTTGAGCGATGCACGGCTGCACCTCGGGGAGCTCTGCGGCCGCCATCGGGGCAGGCAGGGGCAGACCCAGACCCGCAACTCCACACAGAGCTGCGACCGCCACGTAGAGTGCACGCCTCACCACCGACAGACTACGCCGCTTTGGTGGGATTGCAACCAACACGACGTGGACTGTCCGGGAACAGATGGCAAACCCCGCAGGTTGAGCACCCTGTGAGCTCCACCGACGACACCACACTTCCCCTCACTCCCGGGACCGCTCCCGACACCGGGGGCGCAGCCGGTACGACCGACATCACCGTCTACTGGCGACCTGGATGCGGATTCTGCGGACGACTGCTCCGCCAGCTCGAACAGGACAAGATCCCCCACCAGCGGGTGAACATCTGGGAAGACGACAACGGTGCGGCGGTGGTGCGTTCGATCGCTCGTGGCAACGAGACGGTACCCACCGTCACGATCGGCAACTTCCCCGACGGCGGTCACGGGCTCGTGAACCCCTCGGTCGCGCAGATCCTCGCCGCGGTCGGCCCAGGGTGACCCCGACAGACACGCGGAACGGCGGCACGTGAACGTCCTGCTCATCACGCTCGACCAGTTCCGCGCGGATTGCTTGTCGATCGCCGGCCATCCGGTGGTGCGCACTCCGGCGCTCGACGCGCTCGCCACCAACGGGGTGCGATTCGCTCGCCACTACAGCCAAGCAGCGCCGTGCGGCCCTGGCCGGGCGTCGCTCTACGCCGGGATGTACCAGATGAACCACCGGGTGGTGGCCAATGGCACGCCGCTCGATGCGCGATTCGACAACGTCGCCAAGGCTGCTCGTCGCGCGGGCTACGACCCGGTGCTGTTCGGATACACCGACCAGAGCATCGACCCGCGGGAGTCGACCGGACCCGACGACCCACGCATGCAGCACTACACGGGCGTGCTACCGGGCTTTCGGCCGGTGCTGCACATCCCCGACGATCACCAGGTGTGGCTCGACTGGCTGGCCGAGCGCGGCCACACAGGGCTCGGTGAGGGCTACGACGCGCTCGGCTCCGAGCCGTCTCGCCCGGCGGCGCTCAGCGTGTCGACGTTCCTCACCGATCACGCGATCGACTGGTTGCGTCAGCGACCATCGAGCCCATCCGACTCCGGCTGGTTCGCGCACCTGTCGTACCTCCGGCCGCATCCTCCCTACAGCGCCGCCGGCACGTTCTCGACCATGTACGACCCAGCGGACGTGAGGCTGCCGATCGAACCACCCGACGATCGGCTCGCCTTCCACGACGCCCTGCTCGCGTCGGACCGAGCGGCGGCCCCTCCGGACGAGCAGGCGATCCGCGATCTTCGCGCCCAGTACTACGGGATGATCAGCGAAGTCGACGCCCAACTCGATCGAGTCTGGGATGCGCTCCGCGAGCTGGGGATGTGGGACGACACGATGGTGATCGTGACGGCCGACCACGGCGAGCAACTGGGGGACCAAGGCCTGCTGGGCAAACTCGCCTGGTTCGAGGAGAGCTACCACATCATCGGGATCGTCCGCGATCCTCACCACCCGGATGCGCACGGCACGGTGGTCGACGCCTTCACCGAGAACGTCGACCTGTTCCCCACCATCTGCGACTTCATCGGCGCCGACGTGCCGGTGCAGTGCGACGGACTGCCGCTCACCCCGTTCCTGCGCGGCGAGGAGCCGCCGTGGTGGCGTGACGGCGCCCACTGGGAGTTCGATTGGCGCGATCAGTACCTCCTCGACGAGCACCCGTGGCCGTGGGATCGCCGGCTCGAGCGACAGCAGCTTGCGTGCATTCGCGACGCCGACGGTGCCTACGTTCAGTTCGGCAACGGCACCTGGCGTTGCTTCGACCTCGCCGCCGACCCCACGTGGCACACGCTCGTCACCGACCCGGCGCGCGTGCTTCCGTACGCACAGGCGATGATCTCGTGGCGTGCGGCCCACACCGACCGCACGCACACGGGCATGCTCGTCGCGATGGGCGGTATCGGGCGCTTCCCGGAGCGCCCCATGATCGTCGAGACGCCGATGCCCTGAGTGCGCCCGCGTGGGCTCAGCCGGTGATGGAGCGGAGCCGAACCGAGAGGCAGGTGACGCAGCCCTCGAGCTTCACGAACTCGGAGATGTCGACCTCGACCGGGGTGTAGCCAAGGTCGCGGAAGATCTGCGCGGACCGTGGCGCGTCGGCGGCCATCAACAAGCGATCGTCACCCAACAGCACGACGTGCGCGCCGCTCTCCTCGGGCACGGGCAGGAAGCGTGGGAAGATCGACGCGTCGTCGACGCACGGGGGGTAGCCGATCACCGTGCCGTCGGGAAGTGCGGTCACCGCTGACTTCAGGTGGAGCACCTTGCTGAGCGGCACTGCGATCACCGTCGCACCGATCGGTTCGAGAATGGCCCGCAACTGGCGGATGCCCTCGCCGCTCGTCCGCCCGCTGCGTCCCACGTACACCGTGTCGCCGACCTTCAACACGTCGCCACCGTCGAGCGTGCCGGGGGCGCGAATCCGGTTGATCGAACAGCCGAGACCGTCCACCACCTTTTCCACCTCGACCACTTCCGGCTTGCGTTCGTCGGCGCCCGGTCGGCA
>JAYUSX010000399.1:0-21828 GCA_043755475.1 Actinomycetota bacterium | reverse complement strand
CTGGGCGTGTACGACAACACCCTCGATGCGATCGTCGTCCCGCCGTCGATCTCCATCGCGGTCATCCACCTGACTGCGCTCGAGGTGGCCGCCGACGGTTCGCAGACGCTGTACTTCTACGCCGGCTTCAGAAGTTGACGCTCGTGTACTGAACGTCGGATTCGGGTCCTCCGGCCCGGTTCATCGCCTGCCATCTGGCGCACCATGTCGTCAGGAGGAATGCTGATGAAACGGGTGATCGTGTTGGGTGCAGGTGGTCGTGACTTCCACGACTTCGCGATGGTGTTCCGCGACGATCCGGACGTGCGCGTCGTGGCGTTCACCGCGGCACAGATCCCTGGAATCGATGATCGACGCTTTCCTGCGTCACTCGCTGGGCCGACATACCCGGAGGGCATCCCGATCCGTCCTCAGGCCGAGTTGACGCAGTCGATCCGCGCTCATCAGGTCGACGAGGAGGTGCTGGCCTACAGCGACCTGGCCTATGCCGATGTGATGCATCTCTCCGCCGAGGCGATGGCGGCCGGCGCCGACTTCCGACTGCTCGGGCCCGACGCGACCATTTTCGTTCAGCCAGACCCGTGGTTGCCATCTGTGCGTCGCGCACGGGTGCCGGCAAGTCCCAGACCACCCGACACGCGGCGCGCACGAGGCCTCCGCGTCGCCCGATGTGGACCACGCGGACGAGTTCGTCGTGGTGGCCATGGGCGGCAACGCGCTCGCCAGGCCCGGTGAGCCACTCGACTGGGCGACGCAGTCGGGCAACGCCCGTCGGGCGGCACAAGCGCTCGCGTCGGTGGCGTCGGGGTGGCGAATGGTGCTCACCCACGGGAACGGGCCACAGGTCGGCATGCTGGCGTTGGGTGCGGAGGCAACCGCATCGTCCGGTGGTGCGGTGCCCCTCGACGTGCTCGACGCCGAGACCGAGGGGATGATCGGGTACCCTGCTCACACAGGAGCTCGCCAACGTCCTGCCCAGCCGAGACGTCGTCGCGTTGGTGACTCGCGTGGTCGTCGACCCGTCGGACCCTGCGTTCGACCGCCCATCGAAGCCGGTCGGGCCGGTGTACGACGAAACCACGGCAACCGACCTCGCGTTGCATCATGACTGGGCCGTCGGCCGCGAGGGCAATCGATGGCGACGCCTCGTCGCGTCGCCCGAACCGCTGACGATCGTGGAGCTGTCGCCGATCCGACTTCTGATGGAGGCCGGCGTGCTCGTGGTCTGCAGCGGAGGGGGTGGTGTGCCCGTGGTGCCGAACGGCAGCGGCGGCCTCCGGGGTGTGGAAGCCGTGATCGACAAGGATCTCGCGTCGTGCGTCCTGGCGGTCGCGCTCGGCGCGCAACGCCTGGTGCTGCTCACCGACGTCGACGCGGTGTACGACGGATGGGCGACGCCGGCAGAGCGCGCGATCCGCAACTCGTCGGTCGTCGATCTCCGGGCGCGCGAGTTCGCATCCGGATCGATGGGCCCGAAGGTGGAGGCGGCGTGTCGGTTCGTCGAACACACGGGTGGTGTCGCGGTGATCGGTGCCCTCGACGACGCCGGCGCCGTGGTCCGCGGCGATGCTGGCACGGTCATCACCCGGTGAGGCGCTGACCAGCCCGACCGGGCCGAGCGGAGGCGCCTGACACTCGTTCGCCCGTCACCGTCGACCGTTCGGGCCGGGATCTTCAAGTGGCGTTGACGATCGACCGATACCTGTGGTCGTGCAGTGCGAGGTGATCGACCCGAGATGGAACCGCTCCGCGGCAGCGGTCGCGTTGATGCTCGTCGTCGTCTCGATGCTGTCGGCGACCGTCTGGGCCGATGCGTCTCGGGGTGACTACACCTTCTTCGTCCAGGCGTGGCAGAACCTCACCGCCCGCGACGGGTTGTTCGTGTACCGATGGATGCCCAACATCCAGTCGGGACCTGTGTCGCTCCTCGGATACGGGCTCGTCGATCAACTCGGTCATCGGTGGTTCCTGATCATCGTCGCGGCGCTCGGCCTGCTCGCCGTCGGCGTGATCGCTCGATGGGGTGCCGCCCTCGGACGTCCGCTCTCGGTGATTGCCATCGGCGGTGTGGTCGTGGTGCTGCAGTGGCGGAGTCTGGCGACGTGGGGTCATCTGGACGACGGCCTGGTGCTGGTGGCCACCATCGTGTCGCTCGAGTGCCTGCGCCGGAACCGGCGCGACATGCCCGTGCTGCTCCTCGGTCTGTCGCTCGCGATCAAGCCGTGGGCGATCCTGTTCGTGCCGTTGTTGCTCGGTGCGTCCGGCCCTTGGCACAAGCGGTTGCGGCCCCCGGCTGCGAGCTGCGCGATCGGCGCGCTGTTCTGGGCACCGTTCATCGTTGCCACCACCGACACGCTCGACGGCATGCGTCCGATCGTGCTGGTGGCGCCCGACTCGATCGTCCACCTGTTCACCCGGCAGGCGCTCGCAGAGGTACCCCCTGCCGTCCGCGTCGCGCAGCTCACGCTCGGCATCGCAGCCGTGGCGTGGACCGTGGTTCGCCGCCGGCCCTCGTGCGCGCTGCTCGTCGGTGTGGCCGTACGGCTGCTCTTCGAAGCGGGAACGTGGCCGTACTACACCATCGCGCTCGTCCTCGGAGCGCTCGTGTGGGACGTGCTCGAGGCGCGGTCGCGAGTGCCGTGGGCGACGCTCGCCACGTCGGTGCTGATCTTTCCTCCGTGGTGGTTCGACGCCCCCGACATTCGAGCCGCGATGCGGCTCGTGGCCTGTCTCGGAGCTCTGGAGCTGGCCCGTCGCACGGTCGGGCGTCCGCCGATACCGCTGTTCGATTCGACTGCATCGTTCCCGGCCGGCTCGGCGGAGGTCGTCGATGCGACCGAGGCAGAACCTCAGGATCGCTCGGATGCAGAGCTCAATCCCAGGACGATCGTACAAGGAATCCCGTCGCAGGTGTAATGTTGGTCGTCGTGACCGAGACCCCGCACGACACCGTTGGACCGGAGGGCGGTGCCGGCACCAGGCGCCGTGGTCGCGAGCGCAACGAAGGCATGCGCAACCGGCTGCCCGAGCAGTTGCCGTACCACCAGCCGTACATGCGACTCAACCACACCGAGGTGCTCTCGGCCGACGAGATCGAGTCGATCCACGAGGCGTCGCTGGTCATCCTCGAGCGGATCGGCATGGAGTTCCTGTGCCCCGAGTCGCGCAGCATCATGCGCGAGGCCGGCGCGAGCGTCGACGAGTCGAACCATCGTGTCCGCTTCCCGCGTGAACTCATCGAGTCCGCGATCACCACGGCGCCGTCGGAGTTCACGGTGCACAGCTGGAACCCGGCTCGCAGTGTTCGCGTCGGCGGACGGTGGATGGCCTTCGGAACCGTCGCCAGCGCCCCGAACTACGTCGACCGCAATGGCGTGCGAAAGATCGGTGACCGCGAGGGATTTCAGGACCTGCTCAAGCTGGCGCAGATGCTCGACATCATCCACTTCGTCCCCGGATACCCGGTCGAGCCGGTCGACATCCACTCCTCCATCCGCCACCTCGAGGCGTCGTACGACATCCTCACGATGACCGACAAGGGTCTGCACTGCTACAGCCTCGGCCGGCAACGCAACATCGACTGCATTGAGATGGTGCGTATCGCCCGCGGGGTCGACATGGCCACGATCGACCGTGAGCCGTCCGTGATCACGGTGGTCAACACCAACTCCCCCCTTCGCCTCGACGTCCCGATGGCCCAGGGCATGATCGAGTTTGCCCGCCACAACCAGCCGGTGGTGGTGACGCCGTTCACCCTCGCCGGAGCGATGGCACCGATCACCTTGGGCGGCGCACTCGCCCAGCAGAACGCCGAGGCCCTCGCCGGCATCGCCTTCATCCAACTCGTCAACCCGGGCGCGCCGGTGATGTACGGCGGCTTCACCAGCAACGTCGACATGCAGTCGGGGGCACCTGCATTCGGCACACCCGAGTACGTGCGAACCGCGATGATCAGCGGTCAGCTGTGCCGCCGGTACGGCGTGCCGTACCGCAGCAGCAACGTGTGCGCGGCCAACACCCTCGATGCGCAGGCGGCATACGAGAGCGTCTTCTCTCTGTGGGGCGCGGTGATGGGCGGCGTGAACTTCCTGATGCACGGCGCCGGATGGATGGAGGGTGGCCTCCACGCCAGCATGGACAAGATGCTGATGGACGCCGACCTGCTGCAGATGGTGGCCAAGATGCTCGAGCCCGTGTCGGTCGACGCCGACTCGATCCCGATCGACACCATCGAAGAGGTCGGCCCGGGTGGGCACTTCTTCGGTACCGCCCACACCCAGTCGCGCTTTCGCGACGCGTTCTACCGCCCGTTCCTGTCGGACTGGCGCAACTACGAGACCTGGGACGAAGCGGGTCGCCCGACGGCCGACCAGCGTTCGCACGGCCTCGTCGACCGTTTCCTCAGCGCCTACGAGGCGCCGGCGATGGACCCGGAGGTGAAGGCCGAGCTGCGTGCCTTCGTCGACCGCCGAGTCGCCGAAGGTGGCGTCGCGACCGATTTCTGATCGCGTCCGACGCCAGCACATCCAGCACCGTCAGCACATCCAGCACATCCAGCACATCCAGTTCAGCGAGTTCTGAGTCGTTTCACGAGTTCAAGGGGTTTCGAGCAATGGCAATGAAGTCATCGGCACAGGTCGTGGTCATCGGCGGCGGCGTCGTCGGCGCCAGCGTTCTGTACCACCTCACCAAGGCCGGCTGGACCGACGTGGTGCTGCTCGAGCGCAAGCAGCTCACTGCAGGCTCCACGTGGCATGCCGCGGGTGGCATGCACACCCTGAACGGCGACCCCAACGTCGCTCGCCTGCAGCAGTACACGGTGAACCTGTACAAGGAGATCGAGGCCGAGAGCGGTCAGAACTGCGGCATCCACCTCCCCGGAGGCATCCAGCTGGCCGACACGCCCCAACGGCTCGACTGGTTGCGCATGGCGCAGGCTCGAGGCCGTTACCTCGGCATGCACATGGAGATCATCTCGATGAAGGAGGCCAAGGAGCTCAACCCGCTCCTCGAGGAGAAGTTCTTCGTGGGCGCCCTGTACGACGAGGACGAGGGATCGGTCGACCCGTACGGCGTCACCCACGCCTACTCCATCTGCGCCCGGAACCGCGGTGCCGAGGTGTACCTCGAGACCTGGGTCACCGGCCTCAGCCAGCGCCAGGACGGCACGTGGGACGTGATCACCGATCAGGACCACATCATCCATGCCGAGCACGTCGTGAACGCGGGCGGGCTGTGGGCCCGCGAGGTCGGACGGATGGCCGGACTCGAGCTGCCGGTGCTGGCGATGGAGCACCACTACCTGATGACCGAGCCGATGCCAGAGGTGATCGAGTACAACGCCACCAAGGGCCGTGAGCTCCCCCACATGATCGACTTCGCCGGTGAGATCTACGCTCGGCAGGAGGGCCAGTCGATCCTGCTCGGCACGTACGAGCAGGACAACCGCCCGTGGTCGCCGAAGGAGACGCCGTGGGACTTCGTGTTCCAGCTCCTCCCCCACGATCTCGATCGCATCGCGCCCGAACTCGAGAAGGCCTTCGAGCACTTCCCGCTGGTCGGCAAGGCAGGCATCAAGAAGTTCGTCAACGGGCCGTTCACGTTCAGCCCCGATGGCAACCCGCTCGTCGGCCCCATCAAGGGCATGCGCGGCATGTGGATGGCCAATGCGGTGATGGCAGGTCTGTCGCAAGGCGGTGGCGTGGGCCTCAGCCTCGCCCAGTGGATGGTGAACGGTGACCCCGGCGCCGACATCTGGGCGATGGACGTCGCCCGCTACGGCGACTACGCAACGCTCGCGTACACGAACGCGAAGGTGCGCGAGAACTACTCGCGTCGGTTCCGCATCACCTTCCCGAACGAGGAGCTCACGGCTGCTCGACCGCTGCACACCACGCCGATCTACGACCGGCTCACCGATCACAACGCGGTGTGGGGCGCAGGCTTCGGTCTCGAGCACCCGCTGTGGTTCCAGAAGCCCGGCCTCGAGCCGATCGAGGACGTCACCTTCTACCGCTCGAACGCGTTCGACGTGGTGGGTGAGGAGAGCCGGGCGGTGCGCGAGCGCGTCGGCTTCAGCGAGGCCTCGAACTTCGCCAAGTACAAGGTGAGCGGCCAGGGCGCGGCGGCATGGCTGCAGGGCCTGTTCACCAACTCGCTGCCGCGGATCGGCCGGACGAACCTCACCGCGATGCTGAACCCGCAGGGCAAGATCGTGGGCGAGTTCTCAGTCAGCCGCATCGGTGACGACGAGTTCTTCCTGTTCGGTTCGCAGGCCGCCGAGGTGCACCACCCGCGCTGGTTCCTCGACCATCTGCCCGCCGGGTCGCCGATCCGTTTCGACGTGCTGTCGCTGTCGATGGTGGGCCTCACGGTCGCCGGCCCCCGGTCGCGTGACGTGTTGCAGAAGCTGACCGACACCTCGCTCGCCACGAAGGACTTCCCGTTCATGGCGTTCCGGAAGGTGGACATCGGCATGGCCCCGGTGTGGCTGAGCCGGATGACCTACTCCGGCGATCTGGGCTACGAGATCTGGATCGAGCCCGAGTATCAGCGCTACCTGTTCGATCTGATCTGGGAGGCCGGTCAGGAGTTCGACATGCGCTTGTTCGGCTTCCGTGCGCTGATCACCATGCGGCTCGAGAAGAACTTCGGCACCTGGTTCCGCGAGTACCGCCCGATCTACACACCCCTCGAGGCCGGCATGGACCGGGTACTCAAGTTCGATCACGACTTCGTCGGCCGAGCGGCCGTCGAAGCCGAGATCGCCGCAGGCGGTCCGCAGCGCAAACTGGTGCTGTTCACCGTCGACGTCGACCCGGAGGCACCTGCCGATGTAATCGGTGACGAGCCGGTGTGGCACGACGGAGAGGTGGTCGGCTGGATCACCTCAGGTGGCTACGCCCACTACTCCGGCGTCTCGCTCGCCCTCGGCTACATCCCAACCTCGCTGGCCACCTCCGAGCCCGGTGCAGGGTCGGGTTTCGAGATCGAGATCATCGGCCGCCGCCGCCCCGCCACGCTCCGCCACGACCCCGTCCTCGACCCCGAAGGCCTGAGGATGCGCGCCTGACGCCGTCCCGCCCCACCCGAGTCCCACACCCCACACCTGGGACTCGGCCAGGCTTCGTGGCGTGACGCTACGGTCATCGTCCATGCATGTCGTCGACGCCGTCCACCAGCGCTCATCCATCCGTGACTACCTCGACACGCCGATCGACGACGAGGTGCTTCGCGGGTTGCTCACCGATGCGTCCCGGGCAGCCAGCGGAGGGAACCTCCAGCCGTGGCGCGTCTACGTGGTGAACGGCGAGTCGAGTCCCGAGCCGCGGCGTGAACCGCTCGCTCCGGTGAACAGGCCGTGTCAGGACCGGTAGGCGGAAGCCTGGATCCGGAACAGTGACGCGTACTGGCCGTCGAGGGCCATGAGCTCGGCATGGCTGCCCACCTCGGCCACCCTGTTGCCGTCGAGCACGACGATCAGATCGGCCATTCGCACCGTGGAGAACCGGTGCGAGACCAGCACGGTGACGCGACCCGAGTCGGTGTCGGCGCGGGCCGCCTCGGCGAATCGTTCGAACAACGCATGCTCGGTCTCGGCGTCCAGGGCGGCGGTCGGTTCGTCCAGCACGAGCAGCAGCGGTTCGTCACGCATGAACCCGCGGGCGAGAGCGAGCTTCTGCCACTGGCCGAAGCTCACCTCGGCTCCTCCGTCCCAGGTCGCACCGAGCTGAGTGTCGAGTCCGAGCGCGAGACGATCGATCACGTCGTTCGCACCTGCACGATCGATGGCCGTCTCGGCTGCAGGCCGCTCGTCCAGACGGGGGAGGTGACCCAGGCCCACAGCCTGTTGCGCCGGCAGCTCGAAGCGGAAGAAGTCCTGGAAGGCCCCGGCCAGGCGATCGCGCCACTGCTCGGTGGCGATCTGGGCGAGGTCGACGCCGTCGACGGTGATCCGGCCGTCTGTCGGGGCGTACAGACGCGCCAACAGCTTCACCAGCGTGCTCTTGCCGGCGCCGTTCTCGCCCACCACGGCCACCACGGAACCCGCGGGCAGGTACAGGTCGATCTTGTCGAGCACCAACCGGTCGGTACCGGGATACGCGAACGACACGTGTTCGAACCGGATGCCATCGACCAGCCGGTGCGGCGCGACCGCGCCTGAATGGACATCGCGCGCGGCTGCGTAGTCCTCGAGCCACACCAACCGGCGCGACGCATCGAGCCAGAATCCACGCAGGAACCCGAGCTCGTCGGCGGTGGCACCGATGTACGACGACAAGCGGGTTCCGGCCGCCATCACCAGCACCACGTCGGCAACGCCTCTGTCGAGCCCGGCGGCGACGAACACCACCGCCGCCACATACCCGATGCCGAACAGGGCCCACACGCCCGAATGCCACAGTGCGGTCGCCAGGCGCACCCGCGCAACGGGGCGATACCACCTGTCGTAGGCGTCGCGTCGCTCTCGCCTCACCCAGTCCTCGGTGCCGGTCACGCGGATCTCCTTGCCCGGTGCCGCCGTGGTGCCGAGCACGAACAGGTGCCGGCTGAGGCGCGTGTTGGCGATCACCGACTCCTCGACCCGACGTTCCACGGCGGGTCTCCACGTGGAGGTCACGAAGGCCGGCACGGCCCCGAGGAGCAACAGGACGAGCGTTGGATGCACCGAGGCGAGCAGACCTCCGGTGATCACCAATCGGAATGCCCAGCCCAGCGTGGTGAACAGCGACATGAACATGTGATCGAGTGCGAACACCTGGTCGCGAAGCATCGCCAACCGGTCGAGGTGCTCGGGACGCTCGTGGTGCTCGATGGTGGGAACCGACGCCTGAAGTCGGGCGACGTGCGACTCGAGCGCGATCGCGATGCGGTCACGGAACCGACGTTGCACCCGTTGTGACAGCACGCTCAGGTACCACGTAGCGGTCGAACTGACCGCCAGCCCGATGGCGGCCGTGGTCACCCGGGAGTCGTTGCCGTCGACGATGCCTCCCACCAACAACGCCAGCCAGAGTGCCAGCAGGGCGTCGGGCAGCATCATCAGCAATGCGAGGCCGAGCGACAACACCAACAACCGTGGCTCCGCGCGCATGCCCAGTTGGAAGGTGCGCCAAAGCGAGTGGAACGCATTAGGCAGGTCGTCGTCGGGGTGGTGGTCAGAGCCGCTCACGGACCACCTCCTGGCCGTCCTCGTCGTACTCCGGCCCGACCGTGACATCGTCGAGGGCGAAGCGAGATGCTTGCAGATCGAACATCTCGCGGTATCGACCGCCCACGGCCATCAGTTCGTCGTGGCTACCGAGCTCGATCAGGCGTCCACCCTCGACCACACCGATGCAGTCGGCCAGGCGCACGGTGGAGAACCGGTGCGAGATCAGCACGGTGGTGGTGCCCCGGGCGGCCGCGAGCACCCGTTCGAAGATCTCGGCCTCGCCTCTGACATCGAGTTGCGCCGTCGGTTCGTCGAGCAGGAGCACGCCGGCACCCATCTTCACCGCACACAACGCTCGAGCGAGCGCGATGCGCTGCCACTGTCCGCCCGAGAGATCGGTGCCACCCGGGTACCCCTTCGACAGGATCGTGTCGAGATCGCCTCCTGCCAGGTCGCTCGCACCCGCATCGGCGAGCGCAGATCTGATCACGTCGTCGGGGGCGCCGGCCGGTGCCACGTTCGTCCTGAGCGACAACTCGAAGCGGACGAAGTCCTGGAACACGGCGGTGACGTGGCGGCGCCACGCTCTCGGGTCGAGGTCGGTGAGCGATGTGCCGTCCACCTCGATCGCCCCCGCCGTCGGGTCGTACAGGCGACACAGCAACTTGGCCAACGTGGTCTTGCCCGCGCCGTTGACGCCCACGATCGCGATCGACGATCCGGCCGGCACGGTGAGATCGAAGCCGTCAAGGACCGATCGGCCCTCGGCGTACGCGAAGGAGACATCCCTGAAGCGCAGCTCGGGCGCCCCCTCCCCCGGCGGGTCGCCCCGTCCGGGCGTCAGCGCTCCTGCGGGGCCCACGGCGCCCTCGAGCCGCTCGAGCGCTGCCACCGGCGCGGATGCGCCGTCGAGCGCCCAGTTCAAACCCCCGAAGGCGAGCGCCGACACCCCGATCGCAGCTTGCACGAACACCACGACACGTGCGGTCGACAGATCGCCGTCGATCGACGCCCTGGCGATCATCCAGAACACGACCACGTTGCCGGCGATCACGATCGCCAGGCACAGCGCGACCGACTTCTCGCGCAAGCGTGTCGCCTGGAACTGCAGGTCGTACAGGCGAGTGCGGGTGGTGACGAAGCGATCGATCACCCAGCCGGCGAGGCCGAACAGGCGCAGCTCCTTACCCGGGGCAGCGTCGACGGCCAGGCGATATGCGTAATCGGCGTGTCGTTGTGCCGTGCGGACGTCGTCGGTGTTGCGGTCCTTCCACACACCGCTCTCGCGCAAGAGCCAATGGGTGCATCCCCATGCCAGCACCAGCACGAGCGGCGCCCACCAGGCGAAGCCGAACAGCAAGATGCCGGCGGCGATCCCGATCACCAGTTGCACCAGACCGTTGGCGACGAAGTCCATCGAGATCGACAGCGGTGGCCCCATCATCCCGAGGTCGAAGTCGCGGGCCATCGCCAGGTCCGACGCGAGCTCCGGCTGCTCGAGGTGCCCGAGCCCGGGTTGATCGACGCATGCGGTCATCAGCCGTTCGTACAGGTGATCGGCCATCCGACTTCCGAGGTTCGAGCTCACCAGCTGGTGCAGCGGGTGCAGCACCATCGACAGGGTGAACATCACGCCCGTCAACACCAGCGGGGCGACGAGCGACGTGTCTCGATCGACCGCGTCGACCAACAACCCGAACGCCACCGAGACACCTGCCGGCACCACACCGCGCAGCACGATCAGGCACCACCAGGCGGTCGCCCATCCTGGCGTGGCGCCGCGGAGGGCACGGAAGAACCGGATCTCTTGCCGCTGTCGAAGCTTTGCCAGCACCCGATCGACCATAGCGCTCTCCTCGCTCCGTCCCGGTCGCACACTCGTGCGGCGACCGCCTGTGGTCGCGACCAGAACGTCGGTCGGCGGCGAGCGTTTCCGTCGCGACCGCCGGTCGAATTCGCAGAACAGTCGTCCTGG
This sequence comes from Actinomycetota bacterium, assembly GCA_043755475.1. Classification (GTDB taxonomy): domain Bacteria; phylum Actinomycetota; class Acidimicrobiia; order Acidimicrobiales; family Ilumatobacteraceae; genus VFMC01. The sequence continues at coordinate 10,699 of JAYUSX010000399.1, read as the reverse complement.
GAATCGTCGTCGTGGACTAAGATCTCGAACCATTATGCGCTTCGCTTTCGACGACCAGCCGGTCGACTACGTCGACGGTGATTCGGTGGCCGTCGCGGTGCTGCGGTCGGGTACACATCCGCAGCACGGAGGAAGCCTCTGCCTCACCGGTGACTGCGGAAGCTGCTCTGCCGACGTCGACGGCGTGCCGTTCACACGCACCTGCCTCACCCCTGCCCGGCCGGGGTTACGGGTGCGTCGTCACCCTGCTGTCGGCGGACCACCGCTCCAGCTCGATCCACCGAAGAACCCCGTGCAGTCGCCCGTCCATGCCGGCGTGGAGGTCCACCGGCGTCATGTCGACGTCGCAGTGATCGGCGCGGGTCGGTCGGGAACGGCCGAAGCCGAGCGGCTGCGGTCCGCGGGTCGCGAGGTGTTCGTGCTCGACTCGGGCGACGGCTACGACGTGGTCGGCGTCTATCCCGGGCCGCTGGTCGTCGTTCGCACGCCCCAGCACATGCTCCACGTCCATGCCCACGAGGTGGTCATCGCCACAGGTGCGGCCGAGGTGCATCCGGTGTGCGAGGGCAACATGCTGCGCGGCATCCTGCTGTCGGGCGCTGCCGACCAGCTGCGCGATCGAGGTGTCGATCTCGGCAACACGGTCACGGTCGACATCACCGAGCTGGCGCGCTTCGATGGCCTCGATGGCGCGGTGAGCCATGTCGTGTTCTCGGATGGCCGTCGCGAGGCCTGCGACACGGCGATCGTCACCAGTCCCACCAAGGCGCCGCGCGATCTGCTCGCCCGCATGGTGAGCGACCCGAACGTGCGCGTCGTCGGTCCGGCCGCCGAACGCTTCGAGCTTCCCCCGCCGCCCGTCGCCGGGTTCGTGTGTCCGTGCTCGAAGATCACCGTCGGCGACTTGCAGATGGTGTGGGACAAGGGCTTCCAGCACCTCGAGCTCGTGAAGCGAGCCGCCTTGTGCGGTACCGGCACGTGCCAGGGCGGGGTGTGCATGCCGCATCTGCGTTCGTTCGTCTCCGACCGGCAGGGGTCGGAGGCGGCACCGTTCACCGGCCGACCGGCCTCGCGACAGTTGACGATCGCCGAGGCAGCTGCCGACGTCTTCCTCGACCCGTTCCGGCGCAGCGCGCTGCATCACGAACACCTCAAGCTCGGTGCGCAGATGGACCGTTTCGGAGGCTGGTGGCGGCCGTGGAACTACGGCGATTTCATGCGCGAGTACTGGGCGGTGCGCGAGGGCGTGTCGCTCGGTGATGTGTCCACGCTCGGCAAGATGATCGTCACCGGCCCCGACGTCGTCGAGGCGCTCGAGCGCCTCTACCCCACCACCATTGCCGACATTCGCCCCGGACGAAGCCGGTACGTGCTGCTGCTGAACGAGCGCGGTCACCTGATCGACGACGGGATGGTGTGTCGCGAGGCCACCACCGACGGGGTCGATCGGTTCGTCCTCACCTTCACCTCCGGTGGCGCAGCCTTTGCCGAGGCGTGGGTGCGCGACTGGGTCGATACGTGGGGCCTCGACGTCAGGATCATGGATCGCACCATCTCTCACGGAGCGATCAACGTCACCGGCCCGCTTGCCGGAGCACTTCTGCAGCGGGTGGGCGTGGCCGATCCGCCGAAGTTCCTGCAGCATCGCCATGCTGCGGTCGCCGGCATCGACTGTCACATCATGAGGTTGTCATTCACCGGAGAAGCCAGCTTCGAACTGCATCACCCGGTCGCTCACTCGGTCGAGCTGTGGCAGGCGCTCATGGAGGCCGGGCGAGACATGAACATCACGCCCCACGGGTTGCAGGCGCTGTTCGCGCTGCGGCTCGAGAAGGGCCACGTGATCGTGGGCATGGACACCGAGCTCGACTCCACACCGCGACGGTTGAACATGGACTGGGCGGTGAAGATGGACAAGCCCGACTTCGTCGGCCGCACCGCCCTGGCCCGCACTGCCGACCTCGCCGACCATCGTCGGTTGTTCGGCTTCACCATGGACGGTCCCGCCCCGACGGAGGGCGCACCGATCTACGTCGGTGATCGCATCGTCGGCCACGTCGCCTCCACGTTCACGTCACCGATCATCGGCAAAGCGGTGATGCTCGGCTGGCAGAAACACACCCCGTGGGTCGACTCGGTCACGATCGACGGCCGCACAGCAACGGTGGCCCACACCCCGTTCTACGATCCGGAGGGTGCACGTGCACGCGCCTGAACGCCTCGACGGGCTGCGCATCGTCGCAACACCAGAAGCGCTCGAACACGCCTACTACGAAGGTGATGTGGTGGTCCTGCGCATCGCCCACGACGAGGTCTTCGCCATCGGCGCGGTGGCCGCCGAGGTGCCCGACGAGCACGCGATCGTCGAGCGCGAGACGGCGTTCGTCGGCTGGGGCCTGACGTCGACGGAGTTCGATCGCCTGATCGCACGTCATGTCGAGTGGCAGCTGCCTGCGCATCGCCCGTCGCTCGCCCAGGGGCTGGCGGCCGGCATGCCGGTGAAGCTGTGGTTCGACCACGACCGCGTGCTGCTGGTCGTCTCGAGCGGACTCGCCCACGAGGCAGCAGCGCGCTTCGGGCTTCCTGAGTTCCGACACGAGACGGGAACACGAGCATGAACGAGTTCGTCGAGACCCTGCTCGAGCTCACCTGGCACCAGCCCAAGTCGAGTTACGACGTGGTGATCATCGGTGGTGGCGGACACGGTCTGGCAACTGCGTACTACCTCGCCACCCAGCACGGCATCACCAACGTGGCGGTGCTCGAAGCCGACTACATCGGTTCGGGCAACTCGGGTCGCAACACCACGATCATCCGCGCCAACTACGGCATCCCCGAATCGATCCGCTTCTACCAGCACAGCCTCGACCTGTACTCGAAGCTGGAGGACGAGACCGGCTGCTGGATCATGCACGCCACCAAGGGCCTGATCTGGCTGGCGCACACCGAGTCGGCGATGCGCAACGAACGAGCCAGAGCGATGCTCAACTCCGCCTGCGGCGCCGAGACAGTGCTGGTGACGCCGACGGAGATCAAGGAGCTGTGCCCGCAGCTCGATCTCTCCGGTGGCGGTCGATACCCGGTGCTGGGTGCGAGCTATCACATCCCGGCATCCACCGCCCGACACGACCGCGTCGTGTGGGCCTATGCGCAGGGAGCGATGCAGCGGGGTGTGCACGTGCTGCAGAACACTCCTGTCACCGGGCTCGTCAAGGATGGCGACCGCGTGGTCGGCGTGCGCACCGCCACGGGCACCATCTCCGCAGGTGTGGTGATGAGTGCAGTGGGCGGCAACGTCAGCCTGATCGCCGAGCACGCCGGGGTCCGGCTGCCGGTGCGCACCCACCCGCTGCAGGCCTTCGTCACGAATGGCTACGCGCAGGGGTTCGGGCCGATCATCAGCGACACCGAACTGCTGTGCTACATCAGCCAGACCGCCCGCGGCCAAATGCTGATCGGCCACGAGTACGACCGCGAGACCAGCTACTCGTTGCAGTCGTCGTTCCAGTTCCTGCAGGCGAACGCGATCAAGATGAGCTACCTGCTGCCGTTCGTGCGCGACCTGAAGATCCTGCGCCAGTGGACCGGTCGCTGCGACGTGTCGGCCGACTTCTCCCCCATCATGGGCTTCACCGGCGTCGACGGATTCGTCATCACCACCGGATGGGGCACGTGGGGGTTCAAGGCCATTCCCGCAGGCGGTGAGGCCATGGCCGAGCTGATCGCCACCGGTCGCACGCCAGAGCTGATCGAGCCGTTCGCGCTCAGCCGGTTCGCGGCCGACCACGCGATGGCCGATCAAGGATCGACAGGTACCCGCTGATGCTCATCGTGACGTGTCCCAACTGCGGCCCGCGCCCGGTGGAGGAGTTCCGCTTCGGAGGCGAGATCCCCCAACCGCCGGCGTCGGTCACCGACGCCCTCGAACGCGACTTCGACCAGGTGTGGATGTTCACCAACGCAGCTGGCGTACAGAACGAACGTTGGTTCCACGACGCCGGATGTCACCGGTGGCTCACCGCCACCCGCGACACCAGCATCGATCGATTCGTCTCACCGAGTGATGGCTGAACGCCTGCAGCCCGACGTCGTCGTGGTCGGCGGTGGTACCGCGGGATTCGGTGCGGCGGTCGCGGCCGGTCGACGCGGTCTCGACGTCGTGCTGTTGGAGGCGTCCAGCAAGATCGGCGGGGCATGGCGTTCTGCCCGGGGATGCCGTGGGGAGGCGCCTATCCGGCCGACCGGATCATCGGCGGATTGACCGAGGAGTTCGCCCTGCAGCTCACGAACATGCACCCCCCTGCTGCAGAGAAGCGGCCGAGCGTTCTCGAGAACTTCGGGCTGAGATCGTGTACGACCATGATGTCGCGACGTCGACGATGTTCGACATGCTCGACGAAGCAGGGGTCGACGCGCATCTGAACACGACCGCCTTCGTGCCGGTCATGGACGGCCTTCAGGTTCGGAGGATCGAGTGCTTCGACCGCCGCGGTGCGTTCTCGGTCGCCCCGAGGTTCGTCATCGACTGCTCTGGCGACGGTGACATCTCGGCGAAGGCCGGCGTTCCGTTCACCGTGGGCGACGACGGGGGCAACATGATGGGTGTCACGACCTCGTTCTTCATGGAGGGGATCGATTGGGCGCTCGCCTTCGCCGACGGAGACCCGTACTTCACCCACGCCGCAGCGGTCGGCGTCGCCGAGGGCCGCATCCATCCCGACCTCGCCAGGCTGTACCTGATGAAGGCGTTCCACGACGGAACGGTGTTCTGCAATTCGGTCCACGTCCGCGGCATCGATGGCACCGACCCGGCGGCGGTCGCCCGTGCGACCCAGGAGGGCCGACGGTGTCTGCAATTGGCGCGATTCCTGCAGACGGACGTGCCCGGCTTCGCCGACGCCCACATGACGCAGCTGTCTCCGACGGTCGGGGTGCGTGAGACCCGAAAGCTCGAAGGGATGTACCAGCTCACGGGAGCCGACCTGGCACGGGGTGCGAAGTTCGATGACGCGATCGTGTGCTGCGACAACCCGGTCGACGACGTGATGCGCAGCAACGCGACAATGTCCCATGACTCGAGCGTTGCGATCGGTGACCACTACACGATCCCGTTCAGATCGCTCGTCCCGAAGCACGTGCCCAATTTGATGTTCGCCGGTCGGATCATCTCTGCAGATCCGGTCGCGTTCGCGTCGGTGCGCGGTATGCCGCAGTGCGTCGCCATGGGGCAGGCGACGGGCACCGCGGTTGGGATCGCGCTCGCCGCGGGCTGCAGCGTCCAGTCCATCGACTCGCGAGAACTCGTGGCCGACCTCACGCTCCAGGGAGTCCACGGCTTGACGTCGCCGGGCCAGCTGGGGACCCCCGAACACGGCACGACTGTTCCGTGAATTGTCCTGAATCCGGCCTTGACGACAAACCGGCCCATGGGTAGGTTTGCGGTCCTGCGTGGGGGTCCACGCGTGAACGACACACCCGGGGGATGAAGATGGATTTGAGCTTGTTTGATCGCGTGCGAAGGAACGCCGGCCCTCTGGAAGGCGACCTCATGGACGCGTATCTCCAGGGGCGTGTCTCTCGCCGGGCCTTCCTGGTGCGGGGGTCGATCCTCGGCCTTGGTGTCGGTACGCTCGGTACCGTGCTCGCTGCCTGCGGCAGCGACGACGAGGCCGACACCAGCGCGACCGACGGCGGATCGACCGGCACCGATGCAGGCGGAAGCACGGCCACGACCGCCGCTGTTGAAGGCGGAGGCAAGAAGGGCGGCGTCCTGCGCATCGCTGCGCAGCGGCCCGGTAGCCCGCTCGACCCCGTCGCCATGGACAACATCGGCAGCTACTCACCGGTCGTCATGTCGTTCGAGTACCTGGCCGGAATCGGCGAGGGCTTCACCCTCGCCCCGATGCTCGCCGAGTCGTGGAGCCCCAACGCCGACGGCAGCGTCTGGACCTTCAAGATCCGCCAGGGTGTGAAGTGGCACCAGGGCGGCGATTTCACCGCTGCCGACGTCGTGGCGACCCTCGACCGCTTGGCGCCGACGAACCTGCAGGCATACATCGATCCGGGTTCCTCGGTGGCGACCGACGACTTCACCGTCGAGGTCACCCTGAAGGCGCCGGACGGCCAGTTCCCGTTCCTGTTGTCGCCGTACAACCCGCAGGCGGTCATCGCCCCGGTGGACTACGAGCTCGGCACCCTGTTCGACCAGAAGCCCAACGGCACCAGTGCATTCAAGCTCGAGTCGTATGACGTCGCCACAGGCGCCAAGTACGTCCGGTTCGACGAGTGGTGGGGTGGCGCGCCGCTCCTCGACGGGGTCGAGTTCCTGTTCTCCGACGACAACGCCACCCAGATCAACGGCCTTCTCGGCGGTCAGGCGGATGCGGTCATCCAGTTCGGCGTGAGTGACGCCGATGCGATCTTCGCGAGCGATGCCGTCACGGTGGACGCCATTCGCGGCGCCGGACATCGGCAGATCTGGTTCAACGTGCGCGAAGGCACGTTCACCGACGTGCGAATCCGCGAAGCGGTGGCGCTCGGCATCGACCGCCAGGCTCTGGTCGACACGGTCCTGCAGGGCCGCGGTGACGTCGGCAACGACCACCCCGTCGCCCCTGCCTACGAGTTCTTCGATGCGAGCCAGCCGCAGCGCGAGCGCGACATCGAAAAGGCCAAGGCGCTGCTCGAGGAGGCAGGTGTTCCCGGCCTGGCCGTGACGATGCATGCTCCCGACCTGCAGGAGATCGCCTTGCTCGCCGAAGTCGTGCAGTCTCAACTTCGTGACATCGGCATGGAAATCACGCTGAACGTCGAGAGCACGTCGACGTTCTACGACCGCTGGTGCAAGGTCTACGACAGCGAGAACCTCCCCGCCGGCTGCGACGGAGGCGAGGAGTTCGGCATCGTCGACTACGGCAACCGCGCAACTCCTGACGTGTACCTCGTGAAGGCGTACGCAACCGGTGAGTGGAACTCGGCCCACTACCTCTCGGAGGAGTTCAACGCAGCCGTGGCCGCCTATCAGGCCACCGTCGACCTCGAGGCCCGGAAGGAAGCGGTCAAGCTGGTGCAGGAGATCGCTCACCGCGACATCCCGTACGTGATTCCCTACTTCTACAACACGCTGACCGCCTACACGAAGAACCTCTCAGGGGTGAAGCACACCGGGCTCGGCCACTACTTCGTGGGCGCTGCCAGCTTCGCCGAATAGGGCGCGAACCCGGCGAAAACGTCCTGACCGGGGACCTGGCTCCTGCGGGGGTCGGGTCCCCGGTCGGTTGATCGACACATAGAAGATTCGAGGAAGGGGACCTCTCTGCGAACGTTCATCTTGAAGCGTCTCGCGTCCATGGCCATCAACCTGTGGTTGCTCGCCACGGTGGTGTTCTTCCTCGTCAACGTCCTCCCGGGCGATGTTGGACGAAAAGTGCTTGGACCAACCGCCAACGCCGACGACGTCGCTCGTCTCAACGCTCAGCTCGGTACCGACAAGCCCATGCTCGAGCAATACTTCCGCTCGATCACCAGGGTGTTCACTCTGGATTTCGGTGATTCGTATGCGACCGGTGGCTCCGTCATGGATCTGTTGCTCCCCGCTCTCGGTCGGTCGGCGAAGTTGGCGGTGCTCGCGTTCATCATCACCATCCCCATCTCGATTGCAGCGGGTATCTTCGCCGCGCGTCGGCAGGGCAAGCTCGCTGACCGAGCGGTGGTCAACCTCGGCCTCGCCTCGTCGTCGGTGCCGGAGTTCGTGTTCGCCGCGTTGCTGCTGTCGGTGTTCGCAGTGCGGTTCAAGATCGGGAAGGTGTATGCGAACGTGCCCGAAGGCACCAGTCTCGTCGGCCAGCTCGAGTTCCTGATCCTTCCAGCGCTGGCGTTGGTCTTCGCGTACTTCGGCTACATCGCGCGGATGACCCGAGCCGGGGTGATCGCGGGGCTTGCCGCTGACTACACCCGAACTGCCTCCATGAAGGGTCTGGAGCCGAGCACGGTCATGCGACGACACGTGCTGCGGAACGCGATGGCACCGACGATCACGGTCATCTCCGTGCAGATCGGTTACCTGTTCGGCGGCATCATCGGCGTCGAGAAGGTGTTCAACTACGCCGGGCTCGGCACGATGATCCTGAACGGGGTCGGCAAACAGGACATTCCCGTCGTGCAAGCCGCAGTGCTGATGGTCGGCATCATCTACATGGTCTCCACCCTTCTGGCCGATCTGTTCATCGCCTATCTCAATCCTCGACTTCGTCTGGGGGGTGGATCGTGAGCGCGACTCCTGATGAGCTCGCAGAAGCTGAAGCCATTGCGGCTCGCGCCGCCGTTGCCATCAGCGAACGTCGCCAGGCACGCCGCGAGCGTTGGCGCGTCCTTCGGCGCAAGCCGTCGTTCATCTGTGGCGTCTTCATCGTCTCGGTGTGGGTGATCTGCGCCCTCCTCCCCGATCTGCTCGCCCCGTACGACCCGCTGAACTTCCGAACCGATCTCAACGCTGCCCCGGGGTGGCCTCATATCTTCGGCACGGATCGTGGTGGGCGCGACGTGTTCTCGCGTGTCATCGCCGGCAGCCGCGACATCCTGAAGATCGCTCCCCTGGCTGCCCTGCTGGGAGTGTTCCTCGGTGTCGTGCTCGGCATGTTGATGGGCTATCTGCGTGGCTGGTTCGACACCGTCGCCAGCAGGTTCGTCGAGGCGTTCCTCGCGATCCCGGTGGTGCTGCTCGGCTTGCTGGCCGTCACGACCCTCGGCAAGTCGAACACCGTCGTCGTCGGCGTGATCGCCGTGCTGTTCACCCCGGTCGTGGCGCGCACGGTGCGGGCAGCCGTGCTCGCCGAGCGAGATCTCGACTACGTCACGGCTGCGCGACTGCGGGGTGAGTCCGGCACGTTCATCATGTTCCGCGAGATCCTGCCGAACGTGACCGGCCCCATCGTCGTGGAACTCACCGTTCGCATTGGCTTCGCCATCTTCACGGTGGCGTACCTGTCGTTCCTCGGCGCGGGCCCGCCGCCGCCGTCTCCCGACTGGGGTTCGCAGGTGAGCGACAACTTCAACTCCATCGTGTCTGGCTACTGGTGGTCGACCTTCTTCCCTGCTGCGGCGATCGGCAGTTTGGTGATCGCGGTCAATCTCATCGCCGACTCGGTGCAGTCCGTGCTGGAGGAATCATGACGACGACCGGGGAGTCCGCCGCGCCACCGGCATTCGAGGTGGACGATCTCCACGTCGTCTACACCGTCCGAGGGATCGATCGAGCAGTGCTACGCGGTGTCTCGTTCGAGATCGCCCCGGGCGAGGCGTACGGCCTCGTCGGAGAGTCGGGCTGCGGCAAGTCCACGACGGCTTATGCTGCTCTGCGCTACCTGCCCCGCAACGGCAAGATCGTCGGAGGCAACGTTCGCGTCGGCGGCCACGACATCACCGCGATGTCGGACAAGGCACTGCGCCAGTTCCGGGCCACCGAGGCCTCGATGGTCTACCAAGACCCTCAGCAGGCCATGAACCCCTCGATTCGAGTGGGCCGTCAGGTGACCGAGAGCTTCATGTTGCTCGGAAAGAACAAGGCCGACGCGCAGGCAGCGGCCATGGACGCGCTGCGTCGGGTGCGCATCGCCGATCCGGCTCGGGTGATGGACCGCTACCCGTTCCAGCTCTCCGGTGGCATGCAACAGCGAGTGGTCATCGCGATGGCGCTCGCGTGCAATCCCAAGCTGCTCGTCCTCGACGAGCCGACGACCGGACTCGACGCGACCGTCGAAGCCGAGGTGCTCGACCTGGTGCGCGAACTGCGCGAGAGCACCGGCGCAGCCGTGCTGCTGATCGCCCACAACCTGGGGATCATTCGGTCGTTGTGCGACCGGGTCGGTGTGATGTACGCGGGGAAGGTCGTGGAAGAGGGCCCGAGCGGCGATGTGTTCGATGACCCGCAACACCCCTACACCGTCGGTCTGCTCCGTTCGCTCCCCCGCCACGGTGCTCGCAAGACGCAGCAGGCGCTGTCGACCATCCCGGGCATTCTTCCTCAGATCGGTACCGACCTTCCCACCTGCGTGTTCCTGGATCGATGCGTGCTGGCCGATGCCACATGCCGCGATCATGTGCCGCCCATGGCGCCGGCCGGCATCGGCCGCACGACTCGTTGCCACCATCCCGATCGGATCAGCGAGATCGACGTCGACGCAGTGCCAGTCGCCATCGCCATGTTCGCACCGTCGGACCAGCGGCCAGATGTGCTCGAACTGTCCAACATCTCCAAGACGTTCCGCCAGCGCGGCCACCACGTGCCGGCTTTGGTCAACGTCGGCTTCCATCTCGCCGAAGGCGACACACTCGGCATCGTCGGCGAGTCGGGATCGGGGAAGTCCACGCTGGCGAAGGCGATCCTCGGCATTGAGTCACCCGACCCGGGCAGCACCGTCCGACTCGACGGCAACGTCGTGGCCGGCAACACCTCGAATCGTCCGGCTGAAACCAAGCGCTCGCTGCAGATGATCTTCCAGAACCCTGACTCGGCGCTGAACAGGAGTTGGACCGTTCGCCGAATTCTCGTTCGCAGCATGCGCAAGCTCACCGGCATCGGTGCAGCCGAAGCCAACACCAAGGTCGAGGCGCTCGCCGCACACCTGCGTCTCACGCCGCGACACCTCGACCTGAAGCCGCGACAGCTTTCCGGCGGGCTCAAGCAGCGCGTCGCCATCGC
>JAYUSX010000398.1:0-3241 GCA_043755475.1 Actinomycetota bacterium | reverse complement strand
AAGCGACGTTGGGGATGGGCTGTACGCACGCGCAGGGGATGTGTCGGAAGAAGCGATGCACGCCGGGTTCCATGATCCGCAGGATGTTGCCGAGCGCGCTGCGGTACCAGTCGGTCTCGATGATGCCGTCCATCATCTGCACCCCACGCGATGGCCAGTTCGGCACACCCCGAACTAGCAGCGCCCACCCGGGAGACGTGCGGGCGATCACCCCGAGATCGAGCTCGATCGTGTTCTCCGACCGCGGGTCGGCGTTCAGCCACGGCCATCCGACCGGATAGGCAGCTGCGGCCGCGTCGTCGCCGCGAATCGTCGCCAGCCGTGCCACCCACGAACGTTGGCGCTCGGACACGATGTCGACGCCACCCGACAAGCTTCGCCAGTTCGAGGTCGGCTCGCCCGTGTCGTCGATGAACGACCACTCGGTGCGCGTGCCGTCCCACTTGAGCGCGAAGTCGGCCGGTGGGTACAGCCACCACCCGAACCCCGACCCAGCGGTGACCGGAGGGCAGTACGCCTTCGCCCGACCGGGCAGGAAGCCGCCGACGGTGTCCGATGCCGGCTTGGGCGGGGTCATGTCGTCGTACATGCAGTAGAACTCGACCACGGGGGCCGGCAACGTCGGACGTTCGAACACCTCCGAACCCTACCGCGAGCGTCGACTCGACCGAGGAGGCGTCAGTCCGATGCTCGTGTGCGCGCTAGAGCGGAATCGATCGTCGCGGTTCGGAGGCGGAACACGATGAGCGTGAACGCACAGGCCATCAGTCCGGCCGATGCGAGGTACGTCGCGCGCAGCCCCGCAACGGTGGCGATCAGTCCGCCGGCAAAGGCACCGATCGGCAGCGATCCATACGCAAAGAAGCGGAAGAGACTGTTGACGCGTCCGTACAGGTGGTTCGGCGTGAGCTGCTGGCGCAACGACATCGCCGCGATGCTCCACATCGTGCCGAGCACCACCTGCACGGTCAGCATGACCGTCACGATCCACGCGCTCGACGTCGCGGCGATCAGGGCAGTCGCGGCGACGGGGACTCCAGCTCCGAGGAGCATCGTGGTCCGCCGACCGAGGTGGGCGACGACGCGATCAGCGATCGCCGCTCCTGCGACCGCACCGATACCGATCGTCGCGAGCAACCATCCGAATCCGCGCTCGGTGATGCCCAGCTCATCGCGGGCGAACAGCACGAAGGTCGACTCGTACAGCATGAACGACATGTTCCCGAGCACGCCGGCGGCGATGAGGGTCTTCAGGATCGGGCTCCCACCCAGGAAGGCGAATCCCGAACGAATGTCGTCGCGCCACGACGGACGGTCGATCGGGGTGGTCTGATCGAGCGGCGATGCGTGCGGCTCGAACGGTCGGAATCGCCCGCGCAAGGTGATGGCCAGGGCTGCGGCGACGAGGAACGTCAACGAGTCGACCGCGAAGGGGATCCATGCCGCAACGGCGAACAGCATCGCGCCGAGCGGTGGGCCGACGAAGGTGTTCCCGGTGGTCTCGGCCGCGAACCGCAGCCCGTTCGCCCGGTCGAGGCGCTTCGTCGAGACGATCGTGGGCAGGATCGCCTGCGAGGCGAGGTCGAAGAACACCTCGCCGGTGCCCAGGCCGAGCGCCAGCATCCACAGCAACCAGATCGGGATGTCGGTACCTGCGATGGCCAGGGCGAGCAGTCCGACCAACAGCGCACGGAAGACATCGGCCGCCACCAACACCTTCCGTCGATCGAGCCGGTCGACGATCGCCCCTGCGGGCAGCGATACGAGGATCCACGGCAGCGTGGCACACGTGGCGACGAGGCCGACCAGCGCCGGGTTGGTGGTCGCACGCGATGCGAGGATCGGCATGCTGGCCAGCAGCACACCGTCGCCGACGTTCGAGATCAGGCTCGCGGTCCACACCCGCCAGTACGAGCCACCGAGACCACGCTTGGTCGACAGGGCTCGCACGATGCCGAGATCGACGCGACTGCCACTGTCGATCGACTCGGTCACGCATGCCCCCCTCTCAGACGTCGCCCCGGGTTGGACGGTGACGATACACATCCGGACACATTCGGGCGGCTCGCCGGTTGGAACCAGCTGCCGCGATAGCGTCCGCACTTGCTGTGCCCGACCCGTTCCCATCGCCACCTCGTGCGCCCGCCCACGAGTACACCGCACGTGAACTGTGGCGCTTCCCTCCGGTCCGAGGGCTGCTGCTGAGCAACTTCGCGATCTACGCCGGCGTTGCGTTGCAGGCGACGGCGCTGCTAAAGCAAGCATTCGACCTGACCGGCAACGAGAGCGACATCGGCTTCATCGGCTTGGCCGAGTTCCTTCCTGCCATGCTGCTGGTGCTCGTCACCGGCAGCGTTGCCGATCGGTTCCCGCGCAAGGTGGTCGCGGTGGTCGCCGTGGGCGGAGAACTGCTGTGTTCGATCGCGCTCGGCGTGTACGCGCTCAGCGGACCGACCTCGGTGGGTCCGCTGTTCGTCATCGCTTTCGTGTACGGGGTCGCCCGTGCGTTCCAGGCCCCGGCCATCCGATCGATGCCGCCGATGGTCGCGCCCGATGGGGCATTGCCGCGGACGATCGCGCTCTTCTCCGCAACCTGGACCACAGCCATCATCATCGGCCCAGCTGCGTCGGGCTTCCTGTACGCCGTCGACCCGTGGCTTGCCTATGCGATCTCCTCGCTGCTGATCCTGCTCGGGTGGTTGGGTCTGATGACACTGCGGTTCGTCCGCCAACCAGAACAACGCGACCCGGACGAACGACCGACGTTGCACTCGGCTATGGAGGGGCTGCGATTCGTTCGCCGCACACCGGTGCTGTTCGCTGCGATCTCGCTCGACCTCTTCGCGGTCCTCTTCGGAGGAGCGGTGGCCTTGTTGCCCGTGATCGCCGAAGAGCGTCTCGGCGTCGGCGATGTGGCATACGGATGGCTTCGCGCGGCACCCGGCATGGGCGCTGCCGCCATGGCGGTGGTCATCGCGGCTCGGCCGGTCAAGCGTCGCATCGGTCCGACGTTGTTCATGGCCGTCGGGGTGTTCGGCCTCGCCACGCTCGTGCTGGGCACCACGCGCACGTACGCGGTGGCGTTCGCCGCACTGGTCGTGCTGGCTGCGGCCGACATGGTGAGCGTGTTCATCCGGAGCTCTCTGGTGCCGCTGGTGACCCCCGATGACAAGCGTGGTCGTGTGCTCGCGGTCGAGAACGTCTTCATCGGCGCGTCGAACGAGCTCGGTGCGTTCGAGAG